>CAZNDM010000041.1:0-14951 GCA_964571845.1 uncultured bacterium
AATAGGGGTCTCCCCCACAAACCAAAGCTTTGCGGGGGAGGAGTTTGCGTGTCATTGCGAAAGAAGAAGCCCAATATGGTATTATAAGAGATAATCTACACCTGTTCTCCTTATGTGTTCCTATTTCATTTTACAGGATTACCTCTTCTGACATTCTTTCCACCTTGCGATGGAAAGTTCACTCACAGTTTTCCATCCCTTCATGCGGGAACCCGTCCACAACTTCTCCTCCCGCTGTGTGTGAGGTTTTACTCACATCTCTCATTCCACTTGTGGGATCATCCACATCTCTCCTCCCACTTGCGGGGGTCACCCACACCTCCCCTCCCGCTTGCAGGATCCTCCACACCTCCCCTCCCACGATGTGGGAGGGGACTAAGGGGAGGGCAACAAAAGCCCATCCTGCTTTCATCTGTCGATTCCGCTCTTCTTGCCCCCTCCTTTATCCTCCCCCACGCCGCCTTGCGGCGCGGGGGAGGGGTCGGAATAGGGCTCTCCCACACACAAATCAAAGCTTTGTGGGGGAGGAGTTTAAATGGAAAATCTATCCCACAGCACTAACGCACTCAGGAAAAGGAGGTTGAAAAGTCATCCTCCACAAATCTCTTCGAAATTCAGCGGAGAATGATGAAAAAAATCCACCGACACCTCGATAAATCGCAGGGAAGGAGATCGAAAAGATATCCTCTCGAACCCCTCCGTGGTTCGAAATAGGATGCCAAAATTTACCCCAATAAACACCTCTTTTCTGGAAGGAATCAGTGCGTATTCTCCTAAAAACAACCGTTTTGTAGCGAAGAGAATTTTTCGGATCACTCGCAAACCTAATCCACCGAGAAAGGAAGTTGAAAAAGTGAATACCCTATCTTTACGAGATACTGGAAAGAAGGATGCTGCATATCTCCTCTTCCTCTCTTCGGTCATGAGGGGGAAATAATAGAGTATCCCCCACAGGACATTCGTCCTGTGGGGGATGACATGATATTACCTCAATTCTGCTTCCCTATTCCAATATTTCCACCTGATCTCTATGTCCCCGGACCTTCATGCCTCCACATCCACCACACATTTTTCACTTTTTAACCCTTTCCGGATGTCTAATGCCCTCGAATATCGTGAAAACAGTTGGTATGATGAAAAGTGTCAATATGGTCGTTGTTACAAGTCCTCCTATTACGGCAATTGCCATAGGTGCCCTCATCTCTGATCCCTCAGAATGACTCAACGCCATGGGCAACATACCGAGTATCGTCGTCAACGCCGTAATCAAAATGGGCCTCATCCTGATCGATGCTCCCTCAATAACCGCCTCAAATCTGTCCATACCCTTTGCCATCAGCTTTCGAATGAAATCGATCATCACGATGGCATTATTAACAGCAATTCCAGAAAGTATCAGTGTTCCCATCAAGGAAGGCACGGAAATGGTTGTACCTGTGACAAAGAGAAGCAGGATAACCCCGATTATCGCGAGTGGCAGAGTAAACATGATGATAAATGGATCCTTGAATGATTCAAACTGGGCAGCCATAACCATGTAAATCAGGAGAACCGCAGCGATGAGTGCAAAAATCATGTCCTTTATCATCTCTTTGATCTGCTCGAATTCACCACCCATCGTCATTGTGATACCCTGAGGCATGGAAATCTGCTTGAGTTTTTTCTCAATATCCAGACTGATCTGGCCCACACTTCTTCCCTTGACATCCGCAAGTACGGAGATCAACCTGCTCTGTTTTTCCCTGTCAATTTTTATGGGTCCAAGGGCATAATAAACATCAACAACTTCCCTGAGCGGTATCACAGAGCCCGAGGGCGTCTTGAGTGGTATTGAAAGAAGTTTTTCCATATCATCCCGCGTATCCGGTCTGTAAACGACACGAATGTCAATCTCCTCACCCTTTTCCCTCAACCTCGAAGCAACTTTTCCAAGCATAGCAGCATTGATCTCTTTCTCAATCTGGTAGGGTGTAAGACCAAAGCTCATAGCCTTTGCATTGTCTATCTTCAACCTGATCTCCGGCTTCGCCTGCACGAGAGAAATCTCAGGTCGCACAACACCTGGGACATCTTTTACTATGTTGAGTATCCTTTCAGCCATGTCCCGCATAGCATCAAGATCCTGACCGTACAGCTTTATCTGGATGGGTCTCGCAGTTCCACCCATAAACATCATCCTCGTGAAATCAACGGCTGTAACCTTTGCACCTCGATACTTTGGAATACTTTCAAGTACCTTCTCAACATTTTTGTACGAGGGGAGTTTTCTCTCTTTCAGGGGCACGAAAGAGAGAAAAATCGTGGCTGTGTTAACACCACTTTCACCAAAGAAAGAGACCATCTGCTCACTCCCCTCAGATTCACCCACAATGGCTGAAACGAGCTTTACATCAGGGAGCTTTCTCGCTTCTTTTTCAATGATTTTCACATAGTTGTTCGTCTCCTCAAGACTTGTCCCGGGCGGTAATGAGACATAGATCATGGCGAACTCCCTGTTCATCTGCGGCATAAATTCAAGTCCGAGACGGGGAATCAGTGCAAGAGATCCGAGAAAAACAATAATGATGGTTGATACGGTCAGTATCCTGTGTTTTAAGACCCAGGATAGTACCCTTCTGTAGGCATTTTTTATGGGTTCAAACCATGAGGATCCAAAAGCCTTGCCGTACTCTTCAGCTGCCCTTTCCTTCAGAAACACTCTTGCAAGCATGGGAATTATGGTTATTGCAACAAATAGTGATGCGAGAATAGTTGAGCTCACGGTCACTGCAAGCTGTTTCGTCAACTTCCCGACAAGCTCACCGATGTAGATAAGTGGCAGGAACACGATTATGTTGGTGAATGTTGAGGCAGAGATAGCGGAGACCACCTCAGTGGTTGCGTTTATTGCAGCATCAAACTTATTTTCGCCACTTTCAAGATGCCGGAAAATGTTTTCTATCACAACTACCGCATTGTCAACGAGCAACCCCACGCCGAGGGCAATACCTCCCATTGTCATCAAGTTCAATGTGTAATTGGCAAAGTAAATGACGATGAATGTAATAACCACGGACAGCGGTATGGCAAGGGATATGATTATTGTGGGTCTTATGTTTCTCAGGAAGAACAGAATCATAAGCGCAGCCAGTAGAGCACCAAGTAACGCGTTGTTCGAAGTCCTGTTGATCACCCGCCTGACAATTTTAGACTGATCAAAGGCTATTTCGAATTTTATCTCGGGGAAATCTTCTCTTATCTTTTCCATCTCCTTTTTAACTTTTTCAGCCACAACCACCGTGTTCGTCCCGGACTGCTTCATTATGTCAATAAATGCCGTGGGTTTGCCGTTGACTCTGAAATAGCCTCTTTTTTCTTTGAAAGTATCAATGACATCCGCAACATCTCTGAGGAAAACAGGTGTGTTTCCCGGCGTTGATCCCACTATTATGTTTTTGATCTCGTCAATATTCTCAAATTCTCCGACAGCTCTGATAAGATATTCCGTGTGCCCCTGCACAAGATGGCCGGAGGGCATGTTTAAATTGTGGCTTCTCAGTACATTGATGATCTGGAGCAATGAGACATTGAACTGGGCAAGTTTTTCCGGGTCAACCTGAATCCAGATTTCCCTGATTCTTCCTCCGTAAGGGATCACTGACGCAACGCCGTCTATCCTCTCGAGTCTGCTTTTTATCTGTTTGTCAATAACCTTTCTCACCTGCACATCAGAGAGCTTGTCACTGTAAACATAGTATTCCATAATCGGCATGGATGACATGTCGAACTTCATAACAAGAGGCTTTGACGCATCCTCCGGAAGGTAACCTTCAATAAGACCCAGCTTGTCCCTTACATCCTGCGCCGCAAAATCGAGATTTTTGTTCCAGCTGAATTCAACGGTTACAAGCGAAATTCCCTCAAAGGAGGAGGAGGTAACCTTTTTCACACCATTGATGGTGGCAACGGCTTCCTCTATCGGTTTTGTGATCATCTCTTCGATGTCTTCAGGAGCCACTCCGGGATAGGTTGTTACTATACTGACTGATGGGTAACTGAGTTCCGGGAAGAGATCGAGTCCGAGTTTTGTAAACGAGACAAATCCCAGGACCACGAGTATCCCAATGAACATGGTTATGGCAATTGGTCTCCTGACAGAGAATCTGATCATTTTATCTCACCCCCGATTTCAACGGGCTGACCATCACTCAATCCTGCTGCACCAAGGGTAATGACCGTGTCTCCCTCTTCAAGTCCAGATTTTATTTCAATGAATTTTCCTGATCTGATACCCGTTTGGACAAAGACCTTTCTGGCATATCCGTTGACGACCTTAAATACGACAAATTTATCTCCCTCCTTAACGAGGGCACTCAGAGGAACATAGAGAGTATTCCTGCTCTCCTCTTTTGCGATAAGGGCTTTTACAAACATACCGGGTTTTAAAAGCCTGCGAGATCGTCTATCAGGATCAATGTAAGCCTTGGCCTGCCGGGTCTTCATGTCTATTGCCGGAGATAGTCTTTTCACAACTCCTCTTAATGTATCACTACCCACAATCATGAGGACTTCTTTACCCGGCTTGATAAATGAAAGATCACTCTGAGGCACATAAAGTTCGAGTCTTAGACCCGCGGGATCCACGATGTACATGAGTGGAACCTGCTGGGCAACTTTCTGACCCAGCTTAACATAGATAAACCCTACTATACCGTCAATCGTTGATTTCACCTTTAGAGGCTTGTATTCGAGGCCCGGAATATCCCTTGAGATGAATGCGACTACCTGGTCCTTTTTGACCCGATCTCCCTCTTTAACGAGTAATCTCGTAACTTCTCCGGGCATGTCAGGATAAAGGAGTGCTTCTTTACTGCTCGTTACCATGCCAAAGTAAACATAACGAACTGCAATATCTCCTCTCTTTACAGTGGTTGCTTTTACAAGTGCCCTTGTCTGATTTTCAGCGAATAGAATACCTGAAAGTATTAAAATCCCTGAAAGTATCTTTTTCATGGCTAAACCTCCTTAAAAAGATTTTTCCTGTTGAAGTCCACCCCTGACACTGTACTCAAGCTTCGTCAGGGTTATCATATATTGGGCAAGGGTTTTAAGATAATTTAATCTTGCCTGAGCATACTGAACCTGAGAATTTATGACATCGAGGGAGGTAGCATACCCCTCCTCGTACTGTTCTTTTGCCATTTCATAAGCCTTTTTTGCCAGTTCGAGATTGGATTCCTGTGCTCTGAGGCTGTTTTCCAGTGCGATGAGACTCGTGTAATAGTTTTTCACCACGAGCCTGATACCCCTTTTCATGTTCTCAAGTGAGATTCTCAGACTCTTCAACTGGTAGTTGAGTTTTGCAACTTCAGCTCTGTTGGCACCACCGTCAAAAAGATTCCAGGAGACACCGAGTGTGAAAGTCCACATACCGTGCCATTCATCCTGCGTACCAGACGGTCTCTGGTACTTGTAGTTCCAGCTATAAAAGACTGATGGCAGGTTTTTCTTTTTCTGGAGTTTAATAGATTCTTCGAGGAGCCTCATATTCTCCCGCAAAAGATTGAGATCCACATGAGAGCTGTACGCCTCCTTAACAAGACTGTCGAGGGAGCAGGTAATACTTCTATGATATAGACTATCCGTCAATTCAAACTCAACACTGTCAGGTATGCCGAGCAGGTTTCTAAAAGCGTCTTCAGCAACCTTTATCTGACCCTGAATCTGGATGATCTGCGGTTCAATGCTTTTGAGCTGAACCTCGGCTCTGAGAAGCTCAAAATCACTTGCATATCCGGCTTCATACCTCTCTTTTGCTGACTTGAGATTTTCCTTAAGTTCATTCTGAATCTGTTTCAGCAGGGAAAGGGACTTTCGAGCAAGAAGAAGATTGATGTAGCTCTCCTTGACCTCCTCCTCAATCTGGAGGGATGTGGATTTGATCTCCATGTTTATTGATTTGAGTCTCTTCTGGCTCAATCTATAAGCGCCTCTAAGAGCGCCCCAGGTGAATATAGGTTGTGAAACAGAAAGAGACAATGCGTAGTTGTTGAAGTAAGTTGTCTGCATTTCGCTAAACTCGGGGACGATCATATAGGGCATCCGTGGGTTACCTGTGGGTGTCAGTCTGAAACCCGAGAGCATAGGTGTTTTTTGCTCTTCGCTCAGACGGGTGTAAGCAGCCTGACCGCCTATGGACGGATAGAGAGAGCTCTTTGCCTTCAGCACATCCTGCTGAGCCATAAAAAGTTCCTGCTTTTTAGCCTTTATCGTCAGGTTGTTTTCAAGTGCAATTTTTACGGCATCTTCCATGGAAAGCTTCAAGGTGTTACCTGAAACAATAAGTAACAGGAGGATCAACTTCATAGTTCAACACCCTCCTTTATTGCTCCTCTGACAAAAATGTTAAAAGCCATGTCAGGGAGCTCTTTAAGACTTTGACCTTCTTCGATTCCGAAGAAGATAAACTTTTCCATGATACCTGCGAGAGCAAGAGACAGGTGTAGGGGGTCGATCGGTTTGAAGTATCCTTTTTCAATGGCTTCTTCCATTATTTCAGCGAGTCTGCGGATATTTTTCTTGTAGTTTTCGATGTACTTTCTGCGTTTTTGCTGTGAAGGTCTCTTTTTTATCTCAATTTCACCCATCATCAGGGGTCGGAAGAGCGACCTGTTGACATCGAAGTAATTGAAGTAAGTTTCGACGATGAATTTGATCTTCTGGAGCGGGTCATTTGTGGTTTCGAGTTTTTCCTCGAGTATTCTTGTGAGTTCTTTGAATCCTGATTTAATGACTTCTTTAAAGAGCTGTTCTTTGGATTCGAAGTAGATGTAAACGGTGCCTTTTGCGACGCCAGCATGTTTGGCGATTTCTTCGACGGTAGTTTCGTGATAACCTCTATCAGAGAAGAGTTCTTGAGCTGCGAGTAAAATTTTGCCTTTTTTGTTATCGTTCATATCACACCTCCCAAAAAGAATGACCAGTCAGTCATATTATGTAAACCCTGTTACAGCTTGTCAAGTGGGTTACCTGTTCGGTGTGAACGCCTTCTGAAATGCCTGTTATTTCAATACTTCACAACTGACTCATGTCCCGGCTTCTGGATTCTCCTTCACAAGCCCCTTTTTCACAGCAAACACAGCAAGCTGCACCCTGTTTTGCAGATGCAGTTTCTCCATTATGTTCCTCAGGTGATTCTTCACCGTGTTCTCTGATATCTTCAGCTTATAGGCAATCTCCTTGTTGGATGCCCCCTCTGCAATAAGCGTTAAAACCTCCTTCTCCCTCTGGGTCAGCGTCTCCGGAGATCCCTTGTTTTTACCGGCATTTTTAGATACAAACTCGTTTAATATCCTGGCAGCAAGCGGACTGGAAATAGGTGCCTCACCTCGAAAAACGCTCCTGATCATGTTGAAAAGTTCAAACGGCTCAAGATTTTTCAAAAGATAACCCTGTGCCCCGCACTTTATCGCCTCAAACAGTGATTGGTCACTGTCCGACACCGTAAGCATTACGATTTTAACATAGGGCATCTCACTTTTTATCATCTTCGTGGCATCAAGACCATCGCATTTCGGCATGTATATGTCCATGAGAATAAGATCGGGCATAAGTTCACGCGCCTTTTCAAGTGCCTCATTACCGTTGGACGCCTCTCCCACTACCTCGATATCGTCCTGCGTCTGGAGTAGTGAAGCGAGCCCCTTCCTGAAAAGTGTATGATCATCAACGAGAAGTACCCTTATTTTGTCCATGGGAAACCATTGTAATCTGGTTTTCTATCCTTATAGACGGGAACTCAAGAATAACTTCTGTGCCGAGGCCCGGCCTCGAATTGATCTTGAGCTTTCCCCCTATACTCGTCGCCCTCTCCTTCATTGTTTGAATGCCAAAATGGAGTTTTCCATTCGTCTTAACATAGTTTTCAGTATCAAATCCGCTCCCGTTGTCAACAATCTTCAATACCCGGGAGCCATTACTCGATTCAAAGGTCACCCACACCCTGGTTGCATTCGCATGTTTCTGTATGTTGTTCAGGCTCTCCTGAATGATCCTGATAAGGTGAACCTGAGAGGAAACAGGCAGGTTGAGATCATTGATGCCATCCAGTCGGGCAAAAACTTTGATGTTGTTTTGAATGCCAAACTCTGTAACAAATTTCTCGATATAGGTCTTGAGATCCTCCTCCGGGATATCCACAATTTTGAGGTCAAAGATAGCTCTTCGAATCTCGCTATATGCCTGTTTTATAGCGTCGCGCAGTTCGTCAAGACACCTATCAATTGATTCAACCTCTCCCTTTCTCACCTTTTCCTGTATTGCGGCAGCCTTGACATTGATAAATGCAAGCGTCTGGGCAAGGCCATCGTGAAGGTCTCTCGCAATCCTGTCTCTCTCCCTGAGTGCAGATAATTCCATGATCTCTCTATAAATTTTCAATCTCTCAAGTCCGTAGGCAATCTCACGGGCAAGTATCGTGAGTGTCTCCTGATCCTCTTCAGTAAATGGTTTCCTGCCCGGCTTCCTCGCAAGCAAAATGTGCGCCACAGGAATTCCTTCATTTGAAAATATGGGAACTCCCAGAATAGGTCCCAGAGGCGGATGTCCTTCTGGCAGCTCAACGGAATCCGGGTCCTCTTCTCTCGCAGAAATCCTTATGGGCTTACCCGTCCTTAATATCTTCCCCTTTATCCCCTGTAGGCTCGGAATCTTTTTAACACTACAGTTATTCACATCAATTCCGTAGTAATAAACCTTAACCTTACCATCCTCTTTGATGAGGATCTCTCCGTAATCAGCACACAGGTATTTACTGGCATTGGCTATGACTTCACTAACATACTCGCCTATTGACTCTTTGAGCTTCTGGATATCACCGGACTTAAGGAGCATTTTTTGATGTCGCTTGTGAAGACTTATCTGTGCATACAGCTTTTTGACCTCTCTGTAGATAATTATTCCAAAAATGATCGAGGTAATCGTGAAAACTGCAATTACTGCAAGGCTTTCGAAAAGAGGCGAGGAGATCTTTGATCTTACATTAAGCCTTAGAAATTCAAGCAGGATGAGGGTAATTACAGGGATTGCCACCCCGAGTATAAATAGTTTTTTTATGCGATTTTCCATAGCTCTTAATTTATAAACCTGATGGTGCTATTTTGCCATAGTCCGTTTTTACTAAAGCAGAGCCCTGACAGCAGCAGCATAGGGAGTTGTCGGGTATCTTTCTATAAGCTTTTTTCCAATTTCACTGGCAATTTCGGCATTTTTCAGCCTGTCCTGGGCTATCCTGAATGCTCTGAAGTAGGCATAAGGGGACAAAAAACTCTTCGATCCGTCTCCCACTCTGGTGTAAGTCGCCAGTGCAAGCTCGTACTCTTCCCTTAACTCCTGTATTCTCGCAAGTTCAAACTTCATAACACCAGTGGTATCATGGATTGCAGATCTCACAACTTCAAGCGCACTATCAATTTCCCATCTAAGGAGTAAATTTTCCACATCAAGGAATTTTTTGAAAATATCGCTGTTCCCGAAGTTATCCTGAATCTCCTTCAGAAAAAACACATTGTAAAGATACCGGCTTGCAGGAAACCTGCTTGCAAGCCTATTCCAGTAGATCCCGGCACTTTCGGGCATATCACGCACAAAGTACAGTAAACCAAGGTAATAAAGAACAGTCTCGTTGCTCCTATCCATTTTAAAAAGCAATGAATCTTTTCCCAGTGCAAGGATAGCCCTTATCCTCAACTCATCGTTTCTGCCGGCATATTTTAATACAGAATCAAAGTCCCTCAACCTGAAAAAGAGCAGGGTGACGAGCGAATCTCCTGCTCCTTTTATCTTGAATTTAAAATACGCTTTTTTGTAAAAATCAGCCGCTTCCCTGTACCTTTTGAGTTTTGAGAGAACCTGTGCCTTTAAGAAAAACCAGGATCCATCCTTTTTGTTTTCAAGGTCGAGAAGGGAATCTGCCCTGAGATAATCACCGATGGATATAAGATATCTGGCAAAGTCTTTCATATTTTTCGTATAACCGGACAGCCTCAACTCTTTCAGCATTTCTTCAGGTTTACCTTTTCTCAAATAGTAGTCTGCGAGAATTATCCTGACCTCCCTGTGATCAGGATGTTTTCTCAGCCATTTTGTAAGAATTCTCCTGATGGTTTGCTCGTCGAAAAATTTTTCAATTCTGCCAAATTCCTGTCGGAGCAAGGTGATGGAACCTGTTTGCAGGTAGAAATTGAAAAGTTCGTAAAGGGCATCCGGGAAGTTTCTATCCCACAGATTCAGGTAATAAAATTCCCTCGCAAATAGCGTGTCCGATCCAAGGGTTTCCCGCCCTTTTTTCAGTATCTCAAGTGCAAAATCCTTGCCACCGGAGAAGTAAAGCAACGAATAAAGGTCCCGATACACCCTCGGTGACCTTTTTCTGGACAGGTACCGGTCTATCAGCAGTCTGACTGTGTCCCTTTTGCCGAGTCGATTAAAGGCATCAATCTTGTATTTAAAAAATTCGAAGTCATCGGGGTTCTTCTTTAGTATCAGATCTGCAATCTGGATAACCCTTTCATACTGTCCGCGGGCTCTTAGCTGGGCAATTTTTGTCCTCGCCTCTTTTTTAGAAATCTCAAGGTTGACCTGAAAAATTAAAAGCAGGGACAGGATATGTATCATCAGAGTCCAAGCTCAGAGCTGATTTTTTTCATACCTTCAAGACAGGTCTCCAGGAATTCGTCAAGAGACATTCCAAATTCTTCGCATGTTTTTATCTGATCCCTGTTGGCACCGGCAGCAAATCTCTTTTCCTTGAACCTCTTTTTCATGAATTTCAGGGATAAGCCCGAAAGGGATTTTGAAGGGTGCATCAGTGCACATGCGACGATGAATCCAGTCGTGGGATCCACTGCGTAAAGAACTTTCTCCATCAGGGTTTCACGATCCTTTTTCCACGCATGAGCAAGGATTGCGTTCAGTATCTCCTCATCCTGAAATCCCATCTCTCTCAGCATTTCAACGGTTCTTATAGCGTGGATCTCCGGTTTATCGAAGGTTTCCTCATAATCCAGGTCGTGCAGTATTCCCGCGATCTCCCACCTGTCGGGATCCTCACCCAACTTCTGAGCGATTTCTCTCATACACGCCCCTGCTGCGAGCATGTGCTTCACGAGATTCTCTTTTTTCACATATTTTCTGACAAGACTGATGGCTTCTTCTCGTGTCATTTTAACCTCCTTTTAAACGGCATTCCCTGCAAATTCCGTAAACGATCGTTGAGACCTTTTCGATCTGAAAGTCCATTTCACCTGCAATTTTCTCGATCTCAGTCTCAATACGGTCATTTTTGAACTCATATATCCTTCCGCACCTCAAACACACGAAGTGAGAATGAGAATCGTGCCCTATAATGTGTTCGTAATACTTTTTGCCTCTACCAAATTCCCGTTCCTCCACAAACCCCATTTCAACGAGGACCTTGAGTGTTCTGTAAACAGTCGCCCTTGAAATGCCCGAGTACTCCTTTTTTAGCATCTTATAGAGCTCATCAGCGGTGAAGTGTTTGTGCAGGGAGAAGATCTTTTTAACGATAATGCTCCGCTGCTTTGTAATTTTTTTGTTGTGTCTGCGAGATATTTCTTTAAAAATGCTGTATTCGTCCATTCAAAAAAGAAGAGCGCCCGGGGGGACTCGAACC
Source organism: uncultured bacterium (assembly GCA_964571845.1). GTDB lineage: Bacteria > Hydrothermota > Hydrothermia > B15-G9 > WFZT01 > WFZT01. The sequence goes on from CAZNDM010000041.1 coordinate 11,672, forward strand.
CCCAACCTTGAGATCCGGAATCTCACGCTCTTTCCGCTTGAGCTACGGGCGCCCTTATAGATCTCTGTCTGAAAAAACATAAGCGCTGAACTTGTAAATTTCAACCCCGGGCTCTTTCCAGCATCCTGGCTGCAATCCAGCCTTAAGACATGTGTTGTCAAGAAATTCATACCTGTCCCAGCCGTACTCCACAGGGACCTGTGGAAGAAGTACTCCCTGATAATAGCCTGATCTTATCAAAAGCCCGTGCTTCCCGACCTCTATCTCTTCAACATCCTTGACCGGCTCAAGTGGGGTCAATACTGAAATTTCAAATTCCAGATGATCAAATTCTTCAGGAGTAACAGGAGAGAATCGTGGATCGTTCACAGCCGCATCTCCAGCAACCTGAGCCGTCGCAATGTAAAGTGGCTTGACGGGGATCACATAGCCTATGCAACCACGTAATCTCCCGTTGTGCTTGAGAGTTACAAAAACACCTGAAGGTTCGGCAAGCTTCCTCGTTGGCGGAGGCGGTGGTGTGTATTCCCGCCCTCTGATCTTGTTGTAAACCGCCTCCTTGGCAATTTTTATCAGGTATTCCTTCTCCTCACGGGTCAGGTATTCCTCATCATCTTCTTTCTTTGTAACTGCTATTGATGCATAGCCAACAACATAACCGGAAAATGACCCTGTTACCTTCGCAGAATTCGTGTATGCAAGAAGCTGAATATTGACCCTGTGGAGTTTTTTTAGTGTGGCGATCATGGTGGCTATAGGTCCTGCTCCACATGCCATGGCTCTGCCAGCCTCTGACTCTTTAATGAGCTCTTCATCCTCGCCTGAAAGGATGAGCCCGACAGTATAGGCGTCCGTTTTTTCACACTCCTCCACCGAATAACCGTGAAACAGATCAGAGCTGGCAACAACCACGAAATCTTTCTCATCCTTCAAAGCTTTACTCAATCCTGCGCTGGCTTCTCTCATCGTCGGGACATCCTGAATTCCCATCATGATGGGAACTATTTTGAAATCATCGAGCACATACTGAAGAAACGGGACCTGTACTTCAAGGGAGTGTTCGTTTGCATGAACCCCGGGATTTGAGTAAAAAATCGGGGATGAATTCAAAATCTTTTCAGCAAGTTCTTCGTCAACTTCCACCTCTCCAAGGGGTGTAATCCAGCTCCCTCTGTCAAATACCGCCATACCAGTAAATGGGACCTGATGACTTGGACCAATTAAGATGACTTTCTTTATTCTCTTTGGAAGTGTCTTATAGCCTGTGGCAGCAATAACACCGGAATAAATGTATCCTGCGTGTGGGGAAACCAGTCCCATTATTTCCCCATCCACCTTCCTGTCCTCTGCCTGCTCGAACAACTTTTCAAGAAGACTCAATAACTCGTCCCGCTCTACTGGATAAAAGCTACCGGCATATGCTGGATATCTCCTCATTCTATCACCCCCGATTACAGTATATACCTCGATAGATCCTCATCTTCAATAATCTCCGACAACCTCTTATCAACATACTCCTCGTTGATAATCACCTCAGTAACGCCAGGTTTGGGCAGCTCGAACAAAAGGTCCTCAAGGAGATGACTCATTACAGTGTGAAGCCTTCTTGCGCCAATATTTTCTGTCCTTTCGTTAACAATCGCCGCATACTTTGCTATTTTGGCAATAGCACCCTCGGTGAATTCGAGGGTAACACCCTCAGTCTCAAAGAGGGCTTTGTATTGCTTTACAAGTGAATTTTCAGGCTCAACAAGAATTCTTCTGAACTCTTCTTCACCAAGACTATCGAGCTCCACCCTGATAGGGAACCTGCCCTGGAGCTCTGGTATCAGATCACTCGGACTCGCATTGTGAAAAGCTCCCGCCGCAATGAACAGTATGTGATCAGTCTTTACCATTCCGTATTTCGTCATGACCTTTGTACCCTCGACAATGGGCAGAAGATCCCTCTGAACCCCCTCCCTTGAAACATCCGGTCCATGAGTTGAATTTGTCCCGACTATTTTATCGATCTCGTCTATAAATATGATCCCTGATGTCTCTGCTCGCTCCCTTGCCTCCTTTTTTACCTCATCCATGTCAATTAGCTTGCTTGCTTCCTGCTGCTTCAGGATCTCCAGTGCCTCTTTGACTTTGACTCTTTTCTTTTTCCTTCTTTTCGGGAAAAATGCTTCAAGGCCCTCGGGGATGTTCAGGTCAATCCCCTCGACACCCATGGGGCTGACGACTTCAAAAAACGGTGGAACTTTTTCCTCAATGTCAATTTCTATTTCCTGCTCGTCAAATTTGCCCTCGTCAAATAACTTTCTCAATTTCTCCTTTGTTTCCTCCATCTCCTGGGGATTACCCGCAACCGGAGGCGGGAAAAGTATGTCCAGTATCCTTTCCCTTGCGAGCCGCAACGCCTTTTCCTCAACCTTTTTCATCTTTTCAGCCTTCACCATACTGACCGAAATCTCCATCAGATCCCTGATCATTGACTCCACATTTTTGCCGACATAACCCACCTCAGTAAACCTCGTTGCCTCAACTTTAACAAATGGAGCTTTGGCAAGGTTCGCCAGCCGGCGAGCTATCTCAGTTTTACCTACACCCGTGGGACCTATAAGAATTATGTTGTTGGGTGTTATCTCCTCTTTTATCGGACCTTTGACATTTAGTCTTCTCCACCTGTTTCTTAATGCAATTGCAACTGCTTTTTTGGCTTTGTCCTGTCCAACCACATACTTATCAAGCTCTCTAACTATCTCCTTCGGGGTTAAAAAATCCTTTGAAGCCATTCTTTTTCCTCCACATCCGTTGTTTTTTCTCAATAATATGACCACATTTTGCAATAGTCAACCACATTATGAAAGGTGTCTGGAAAAGTTACTTTGAAGAAAAAAGTTGGGGGCGATACTCCTCCCCTCGCTCTGCGTAGAACTCCAAATAATCTCCTCTCCCGCTCTGCGGCGGACTCAAAATAACTTCCTCCCCTCACTTTGCGGTGAACTTCAAATAACCTTCTCCCGCAAATCGTGGAAGCTCCAAATACCCCCTCCCACACTCTGCGGTGGATTTAAAATAACCTTCTTCTCCGCATCGTGGGGACTCCAAATACCTCCTCCCCCACAGCACAAAAGTGCTGTGGGGGAGGAGGGGGCAGAATGAGTCGATCGGACAGAGAATAGCAAGTAGTGCTTTTGCTACCTTCCCCTTAATCCCCTCCCACTCCGCGGGAGGGGTGTTTGTAGGATACTCCTTCCACAAGCGGGGGGAGAGGTGTGGGTGAAACCTCCCA
>CAZNDM010000042.1:0-4792 GCA_964571845.1 uncultured bacterium
TCGAAAACATCTGAAAACTTCTTAAATTCGTCGATTGACAGCTCCCGGAGTTCTTTACCTTCTTTTTGGGCAGCAAAGACAATCTCGCCCACAATACCATGCGCCTCCCTGAAAGGAACTCCTTTCTCAACGAGATAATCCACAAGATCTGTTGCAAGCATAAATGAATCCATCTTCGCGCGGATTTTATCCGGTACAGGATGAATACCTTTGAGACATTTGTTGAATACCACAAGGATTTCCTCTATCTCAGATACTGCCCTGAAAATGGGTACTTTGTCCTCCTGCAGGTCCTTATTGTAGGTCATGGGTAAACCCTTTACAGTAATCATGAGTGAATCCAGATAAGAAATAAATCTTCCCACTTTACCTCTGATAAGCTCGAAAAAGTCAGGATTCTTCTTTTGTGGCATCAGACTACTTGACGTAGAAATATGGTCTTCAAGTTCTATAAATCCAAATTCTCTTGAGGAATAAATAATAAAGTCTTCGGAATATCTCGATAAATCCAGGGCAATCATTGAGATGGCAAATAATGTGTCAAGAATAAAACTCCTGTCGGCCACTGCATCCATAGAATTTTCCGTCGGTTTTCTAAACCCAAGCTCATTAGTAAGATAATCCCTATCCAATGGAACCGATGTCCCGGCCAGTGCACCGCTGCCGAGTGGGAGAGTCGTTAACCTTTTCAATGCCATCAAGACTCTCTCTTTGTCTCTTTCGAGTGCCCAAAAAAGAGACATGATGTAATGTGAAAATAAAACCGGTTGTGCCTGCTGGAGATGCGTGTAACCAGGAAATATCACATCGAAATTTTCCTCGGCAATCTCAATGACAGTACTTTGTAACTCTTTCACAAGCTCTATCAAACCGATTAATCTGTGCCTTAACCAGATTTTCTCATCTGTTACCACCTGCTCATTTCTGCTCCTTCCGGTATGAAGTTTTTTCCCCACATCTCCGATTTCATCAATCAGCAGAGATTCCACGAGCGTATGCACATCCTCATACTTTCTTGCATCGATACCCCTTTTTACCTTTTCAACAACTTTATCGAGACCATTAAGTATCGATTCAAGTTCACTCTCTTCAAGTATCCCTGCTTTATAGAGTGCCTTTGCATAAGCACGGGAGGCCTCTATTTCTGCACCAAAGAGGAAGAAGTCCTCCGTTATCGAGGCGTTGAATCTTTCAAGAAACGGGTCTTCTTTACGATCTTTGAATCTCTTCTCCCACAATTTCATCTTTTTATCACTCCAAGTCCTGGCAGGTCGTTAAGTTCCAACCTTCCGTTATTAGTTTTTACTCCTTTAAAGGGATCATTTTCGAGCAAAAGATTGCCATCAAGGTCAATATAGTCAAACAGACTTGAAATTTGAGCAGCAGCTGTGATTGCAATAGATGTTTCAACCATACAACCAAGCATTAATTTCATCCCCAGGGCCCGCGCTGCATGCACAATCTTGATGGCTTCATAGATCCCACCTGTTTTGGCGAGCTTTATGTTCACTCCATCAACAGCGTCTCTAAGCCTCTTCAAATCATGCAATTTGTGAAAGCTCTCATCAGCAATTACAGGAATGGGAACGTTTTCTCGAACATAACGAAGTCCGTCAATATCATAGCGTCGAACAGGTTGCTCTATAAATTCGATGTTATCAAATCTATCCAGGATTTCGTTCACTTTCCTGACAGCTTCCTTTGGTGTCCATCCCTCGTTGGCGTCAAGTCTTAGAGGTTTATCTGTGACTTCCCTAATGGCACCAATGACCTCTATTTCGTTCCCGGTTCCTACTTTGATCTTAAAAACTTCGAAATTCTGGTGGAGTTCCACATCCCTTTGCATAACTTCTAACTCGTCGATTCCAATTGTGTAAGATGTACGAACAGGCACGGGTGATAAACCTAAAAATTTGTACACAGGTATACCAAGCACCTTTCCAATGTGATCATAGATGGCCATATCAACAGCCATCTTTATACCGTTAAAGTACGGTGAGATAGCTTCAAGCTCATTATGGATCTCTTCTAATTCAAATGGATCATATTTATCCAGTATCGGCTTTATCCTCTCCTCAAGAAACTGGAGATTACCCTGAAGCGTTTCACCGTAGGTCGTATAAGCAGCACCTTCACCTATTCCGCTGTCAACATGAACGATAACTATAGTTTTTTCAATCGTTTCCCCTCTTGAAATACGGAAGGGTTTAGCCGTCTTGATTCTGAGCGTTTCAAAGTGTAAATTCATAGCTTAAAATTTAACACGCCCGAAGTAAAATAACAACAAGGAGGATAATATGGGTCTTAAATCTGATAGATGGATCAGGGAAATGGTTGAAAAACATCGCATGATCGAGCCTTTCGAACTCAATCTCGTCAGAAAAGGTGTTATATCTTACGGGATCTCGTCCTACGGATACGATATCCGTGTGGCAGACGAATTCCTTATCTTCACCGATGTCTATTCAACAATTGTAGATCCTAAAAATTTCGATGATAGGTCTTTTGTAAAGGTTAAGGGGAAAGAATGTATAATCCCCCCAAACTCATTTTGCCTCGCGAGAACTGTTGAATATTTCAGGATCCCGCGTGGCGTAATGGGGATTTGCCTCGGAAAATCAACCTACGCGAGGTGCGGAATTGTTGTAAATATCACCCCTCTGGAGCCTGAATGGGAGGGGCATCTGACAATTGAAATTAGTAATACAACTCCTCTCCCGGCAAAAATATATGCAAATGAGGGAATCGCACAGGTGATCTTCCTTGAAGCCGATGAAATGTGTGAGGTATCATATAAGGATAGGAAAGGTAAGTATCAGGGACAGAGAGGGGTCACCCCCCCAAAAGTTGAAAAAGAGGTGAGATGAATGGCAAATGATAAAGAAAAAGCACTTGAGATGACCATAAAGCAGATCGAGAAGCAGTTCGGTAAGGGCGCAATTATGAAACTGGGGGACAATGTAAAAATTGAAACCCCGGTTATCCCCTCAGGTTCAATCGCCCTTGATGCTGCTCTCGGAGTGGGTGGTTATCCCCGTGGGAGAATCATTGAAATATACGGACCCGAGGCATCTGGAAAAACAACTCTCGCATTACACGCAATTGCCGAAGTCCAGAAGGAGGGCGGAATCGCTGCATTTATCGACGCTGAGCATGCCCTTGACCCCAGGTACGCAAAAAATCTCGGAGTTAAGCTTGAAGACCTCTATATCTCTCAGCCGGATACGGGTGAACAGGCCCTCGATATTGCAGAAACACTTGTCAGAAGTGGAGCCATTGACCTGATCGTTGTAGACTCGGTCGCTGCCCTTGTACCGCGTGCAGAGATCGAAGGTGAAATGTCCGACTCTCAGGTTGGTCTTCAGGCGCGACTCATGGCAAAAGCTATGAGAAAACTTTCTGGAGTACTCAGTAAATCAAAAACTTCCGCTATCTTTATCAACCAGCTACGACTCAAAATTGGGATGATGTATGGAAATCCAGAAACCACCCCTGGAGGCCTGGCTCTTAAATATCATGCGTCAGTTCGACTCGAAATCAGAAGAATAGCATCCATAAAAATAGGCGATCAAACAGTGGGGAATAGAGTCCGCGTCAAAGTTGTGAAAAACAAGCTGGCTCCTCCATTCCGCGAGGCTGAGTTTGATATTATGTTCGGAAGAGGAATCTCACGCGTCGGTGAAATTCTCGATCTCGGTGTAGAATTTGGAATTATTAAAAAGGCTGGAACATGGTACTCTTACCAGGGAAAACAGCTTGGTCAGGGACGCGAAAACTCAAAATTATTCCTTGAAAATAACCCCGATATTGCATCAGAAATCGAAAAAAAGATACGTGAAGAGCTCGGTCTAACAAAAAAAGAGGAAAAAGAAGAGTAACCCCGGAGGTTAAAAGACCTTCATCAAATGAAAGGCCTCCACCAGTAAGTCTGGATTAGTCTTTGTTAGTTCATGTTTTTACAGATGTACTTAATTAAAAAAGCAGGGAAATCTTTGATTCAGCGGAGTCTCTTCCAACATTTGCGTCTGAAATTTTAAATTTGAGGATAGATATGAAAGGGGGGTGGCCTCCCGCTGATGCGGGAGGCCACCCCCCTTTCATGTCCCCTTGACAGGAGGTCATCTCAATATCACCATCTTTCTCCTCAGAATTCTATCCTCGAATTTCAACACATAGAAGTAAACTCCTGCACTCAACTGCTTACCTCCCTCACTCCTGCCGTCCCACTTTATCGTGTAAATCCCAGGATTCAATCTCCCGTCAATCAATGTCGATACTCTCTGTCCAAGAATATTGTAAACTTTTAGTGAAACTTTACCTCTTCGTGGAAGCCCAAATTTAATCGTCGTATTGCTGTTAAATGGATTAGGGAAATTTTGCATCAAAAATATCCTCTTTGGTTTGAGAGGTTCTTCCCCAATATTTGTAGCTCCACTTGTACTGAAGGCAATCGCCCATCCACCCTTTACCTTACTGGCTGAGAAACCTTTTTTCTCTTCAGACCAATTAGGCTCATAAGGATTTTCGTCAAATGTGTACTGGATAAACTTATCATCCGCTCCTGCCGAATCCTGAATACCTATGGTCGCATTATCATCTTCTCCTGCATAACTGCTCATGTTTTTATACTGAAATTTCAGATAAGAATTCACGTTGCCCGTTGTGTAGAATATCACCTCAAAGTTAAACAGACGGGAAGTATTGTATCTCGGCACATTTCTCCATTGAATGACAGCCGAATCCGACCATACTTTTACATAAACAAGGCTATCAGCTCCACCTGTGTTACTTG
>CAZNDM010000043.1:0-18608 GCA_964571845.1 uncultured bacterium
AAAGCAGGTAGGAGTTTTGTCACCCTCCCCTTAATCCCCTCCCGTAAACGGGAGGGGAGTTTGGGAGTGGATCCTCCCGCAAGTGGGAGGGGAGTTTGTGGGTGACCCCTCCCGCAAGTGAGAGGGGAAGGTGATGGGTAACCCCTTCCTAGCTCCGCGGGCACATACTCGACAAACCCCTCCCCTGCTATACGGGGGAGGATCACTTCTCCAACCCCTCCCCCACGAAGTGGGGGAGGATTAAGGAGGGGGCAGAAAGAGCTGATCTGACAGGGAAAAGCAGGTGGGGGTTTTACTACCCTCCCCTCAATCCCCTCCCGTAAAACGGGAGGGGAGGTTGTGGGTGGCCCCTCCCGCAAGCGGGAGGAGAGGTTGTGGGTGAGCACTTCTCGTTCCGTGAAAAAACTTCAAACTCCTCCCCCGCTTCGCGGGGGAGGAGTTTGTGGATGGACTCTCTCACTTCATGGGAGTGGGTAGATAGTCCCTCCCGCAGGCGGAGGAGAGGTTAGAGTAATCCACTCCCGCACAGTGGGAAGGGAAGTTTAAGCTCATAAAATAGTCTTAAAATTTCTTCTGAAAAACACCCGTGTGAATATATGGCAGGAGTTCAACGGTGCCTATGCTCTACCGGAGTCATGCCTTCAAAAACCATAAAACTGTGTGCCTGTTAATATCCGATCCCCTTATAATTATGACAAACAAATCATGGAGGTGTTTTTATGGATCGTCCATGGCTCAAATTTTACGACAAAGATGTACCACACCACATAAATTATCCAAGGATGCCAATTTACCGCATCCTTGACGATACTGCCCGGATGTTTCCGGACCGAACGGCTTCTATCTTTTATGGTAAAAAATTGACATACAGAGAACTAAAAGAACTGTCTGACTCCTTTGCATCAGCCCTCATAAGGATTGGCATTAAAAGGGGTGACAAAGTCGCATTACTATTACCTAACTTTCCCGGTTTCGTAATCGCCTATTACGGCATCCTGAAAGCCGGTGGCGTGGTCGTGCCTCTCAATCCTCTGTACACAGCCCACGAACTCGAATTTCACTTTAACGACTCAGGGGCTAAAACCGTTGTTACCATACCCATGTTTGCAGAGAAGGTTTCGAAATTAACCCACACCACGAGCCTTGAAAAAGTTATTTTTGCCTACATTGCCGACTTTCTACCGTTTCCATTGAATCTGGTCCAGAACATGAGAGAAAATCCTCAGGTTAAGCGTGCAAAGAAAGCCGGGAAGGCTGACTTCTTCAGGATGAAAGATCTGACCAGAGAGAAGGCTGAGGGTTTTAAACCTCAGGAAGTTGATCCTGATGAGCTGGGCATTTTGATCTATTCTGGAGGCACCACAGGAGTGGCAAAAGGGATCATGCTGTCCCATTACGCGGTGGTTGCCAATGCCCACATGATCGCTGCATGGGGACACTTAAACGAAAACGAGAGAATGCTCGCTGTTCTCCCATTCTTCCACGGATATGGGATGAATGTTACGATGAATGCCGCTCTCCTCTCCGGTATGTCCATCGTGATGTTACCCCGGTTTAGTGCCACGGAAATGGCAAAGACCATTGATAAATACAAACCCACACAGACCGCCGTTGTGCCAACAATCCTCGTGGCTCTGTCAGCTGTCAAAAATGTCGAAAAATACGACTTTACCAGTCTCAAGGCGATCTGGGTGGGAGCTGCTCCATTAACCCACGCAATAAAAGAAAATTTTGAAAAGAAAACCGGTGGCAGAGCCATTGAAGGTTACGGCTTAACCGAAGCAGTTACAGCTATTATGGCGAATCCCATGAACGGAAAGCACAAAGTCGGAAGCATCGGCCTCCCATTCCCCGATGTGGATGCAAAAATCGTTTCTCTCGACGGCAAAAAGGACCTGCCTCCAGGCGAAATCGGAGAAATTGTTTTGAAAACTCCAACTGTCATGCTTGGATATTACAACAAACCTGAAGAGACGAGGGAAACGATCAAGGACGGATGGCTTTTCACAGGTGACATCGGCTACATGGACGAAGATGGCTATTTTTACATAACGGATAGAAAGAAAGACCTCATAATCGTTGGTGGATTCAATGTATTCCCGCGCGAAATTGACGAGCTAATATACAAACATCCCAAGGTCAAAGAGGGCATCACTGTGGGAATACCCGACGAATTCAAAGGTGAGCGGATAAAAGTTTTTATCGTGCTGAAAGAGGGTGTTACTGCCACAGCCGAGGAGTTCATCGAATACTTCAAAAAACACCTTGCCCCTTACAAAGTACCGTCAGAGGTTGAATTCAGAAAAGAGTTACCAAAGAGTGCCATCGGTAAGATCCTGAGAAGGGTTTTGAGAGAAGAGGAGATAAAGAAGCAGAAAAATGCACAAAAGTAGGCACCAGGTATGCAGGGAGTTTAAGGAAAAGGGAGGAAAGGTCGCTGCGGTTTTGCCGATTCATTATCCGCGTCCCCTGCTACGAGCATTCGATATTTTACCTGTTGAAGTCTGGGGTCCCCCTCGAGTTGATACGACCTACGGGGGTGCACACCTTCAACCTTATGTCTGCGCAATGGTTCACAATGCACTCTCTTTCCTGAAGTCCGGTGGATTGGACGAAACCGATTTCATCCTCGTTCCTCACGCCTGTGACTCCCTTCAGGGTCTCGGTAGCATTTTGATTGATTTTGTAAAACCCGTGCAACCGGTTTTAACACTTTACATGCCCAGAGGCAGGAGAAAAGAGGACCTCGAATTCCTCAGGGACGAAATCAAAAGCCTCTATTCACAGCTCTCCCGTCTCACGGGCAAGGAACCCGACCCACAGGAGCTCACAGAAGCAATTAAAGTTGACGAACTTGCGGATTTGAAGCTCAGAGAACTCTACGAAAAAAGGCCACTTATCAGCTCACCGGAATTCTACAGGCTTATCCGTAAGCGAGAATATCTGCCAGCAGAAGAATTTATCGAACTCGCAGAACAATTTTTGAATAAATCCGGAACCGGGAGGAAGGAAGGCGTCCCTGTCATTGTATCAGGGATTGTGCCTGAACCCATGGATGTTCTGGGCGTCATAGAAGATGCAGGTGGATGGATTGCATGGGACGACTTCGCCTGCTGCGGCAGGCGACTCTATCCCCCGGGAAATTCGGACGATCCTTTTACAAGAATGGCTGAAAGGATCATCAACGGACCACCGGATGTAACCAGAGGCAGTTCAATCGAGGAAAGATTCCATCATCTTATGAACCTGATTGAGAAGACAGGTGCCCGTGGGGTTATTTTCTACACGATAAAATTCTGTGAGCCGGAACTCTTTGACCTTCCCGAACTAAGAAATCTCCTTAAATCATCCGGTGTCCCGTCAGTGAATGTGGAGGTTGACATCAACGATCCGTTGCCACACCAGACCATCACAAGAATCGAGGCGTTTCTGGAGGTACTGGAATGAACCTGAGCTACCTGTGGAATGTAAAAATAGCGGGCAACATCTACCTCAAATACCAGAGATGGGTTGCTCAAAGAAAAGGTGTCCCCGGAAAGTGGAGGACCGACATCCTTGCTCCTCCTTTGAAAATAAGTGCAAGAACCAAGGAGTTGATAGCCAGACACTACCTCGAGGGCAGGTATGTCAACGGTGTGAAACCTGTTGCGTGGGTAACCTCAGGTGGACCCGTGGAGATTTTACAGGCTCTCGGTTTCTATGTGCTCTACCCGGAGAATCACGGAGCCCTATGTGGTGCGAGGAGAGTCGCTGTCGAACTTTCAGAAGAGGCTGAAAACTATGGATTTTCGAGAGATATATGCTCCTACGCCCGGACAGACATCGGTGCGATGCTTTCGGGAAAAACACCGGTTGGCAAACTTCCCAGACCGGATTTGTTGCTTGCCTGCACAAACATCTGTCAGACCGTACTTTTCTGGTACAGGGTGCTTGCAAAGCACTTTAACATTCCCCTGATCCTGATAGACACTCCGTTCGTTTACGATGAGGCTCCGGATCACGCAATTGAATATGTTAAAAAACAACTTGAGGAGTCCATTCCAGTTGCTGAAAAAATCGCCGGCAAAAAGTTAAAGTACAAAAAACTAAAAGAGGTTGTGAGACTCAGCAAAGAGGCTTCGGAGCTATGGCTTGAAATAATGTATCGTGGGAAGGCACAGCCCGCACCCATCTCGGTTTTTGATCAATTCATTCACATGGCACCCATCGTGGAAATGAGAGGCAAACCAGAGACAGTCGATTTCTACGCTGCCATGCTGAAAGAAGTTGATGAGCGAATAAAAAGAGGCATTGGAGCAGTGAGAAATGAGAGGAAAAGACTCCTGTGGGACAACCTCCCCATCTGGTACAGATTGAGGTTTCTCGCAGAATATCTCGGCGAGAAAGGCGTTTCAGTAGTGGCATCAACCTACACGATGGCTTGGGGAGAGCTTGCTCCTTTGATAGATCCCGAGAGGCCCATTGAATCTATGGCAAAAACTTACATTTATCCCATACTGAACAGAGGCACCGGCTACAAGCTTCAGAAAATGAGGGACATGATTGAAGAGTTTAAACTTGACGGAGCTATTCTACACTCTGACAGGTCGTGCAAGCCATACTCGATCGGGCAGGTGGATCAGCGCAATCTTCTGATAAAGGAGTACGGTATTCCCGCCCTTCTCCTCGAGGCGGATCACAATGATCCACGGGCATTTGCCGATGAACAGGCAAAGGCAAGACTCGATTCGTTCCTGGAGATGCTTGAGTCATGATCGTTTCCATTGGTATTGATGTCGGATCCACTACAGCCAAAATAGTGGGAATTGACGAGCAGGGTGAATTCCGCTGGAGTTACATCGAGCCAGCGGATCCCAGAGTTGAAGACCAGGTTGAGAGATTTCTCCGGATAATCGAAAAGGAAACTGGTCCTATTGAGGGCAAGCCAATAGTAGCAACAGGATACGGCAGAAATCTCGTGCATCAGGCGACGAAAAAGGTTACTGAAATCACCTGTCACGCCAGAGGTGTTTTCAGACAGCTGGGACACGGGGGCACTCTTGTGGACATTGGGGGTCAGGACAGCAAGGTGATCATCATCGGTCCGAACGGAGAGGTGGTTGATTTTACAATGAACGACAAGTGCGCTGCCGGCACAGGTAGATTTCTCGAAAATACAGCAGGACGCCTGAGAGTAAGCCTTGAAGACATGGGAAGCGTCGCCCTTTCATCTGATGAAGAAGTTTCAATCTCAAGTACATGCACTGTATTTGCCGAATCTGAAATAATCTCCATGATAGCGCACGGGGTAAGGGTGGAGCCCATTCTTAAAGGATTGCACAGGGCACTCGTAAAAAGGATTGTTGCTATGATAAGAAGCGTTGGACTCGTGCCTCCTCTGATGCTTTCAGGCGGAGTTGTTAAAAATCCCGCGATCAGAAAAATGATAGAGGAGGAAACCGGTGAAAAAGTGATTCTACCCAGATACCCTCAATTCATGGGTGCGTACGGAGCAGCCCTCATCGGTTTAAAACTCGTTAATAAGTGAGATCAGTCTTCTTTCTTTTTACTGACGACCTCAATCAAAACTCTGTTGGTTGTTTTTGGATTCAAAAATGCCACGAGGTATCCGCCAGCGCCCTCTTTTGGACCATCTATGATTTCAAAGCCCTTATCCTGAAACTCCCTCAATGTTTTTTCAAAATCGTCAGCCTCAAAGGCGAGGTGATGAATACCATCGCCTCTCTTCTTCAAAAAGTTATCGATTGCCGTTCCCTCTCTGATCGGGGCAGTCAGCTCGACCCTCACATTCTGAAGGTGAAATATTGCCACTTTGAGTCCTCTATCCTCAAGAACCTCATATTCAGGTTCCACACCGAAAAGATCCCTGAAAATGGAAACAGCCCTATCAAGGTCCGAAACAGCTATTCCGATGTGGTTGATTTTATTTAAACTCACCCCACACCTCCCTTAATGCGTCAGAAATTTCTCCAAGGGTTGCCCTGTTCTCAACAGCTTCAATGATATACGGCATAAGATTCTCTTTTTCCTTTTTCGCGGCTGTCTGGAGCTTTTCAAGAGTTCTTTTGACCTTCTCCTGATCCCTCTGTTTTTTGAACTTTTCGAGTCTCTCAAGCTGGCGCTTTTCAACTTCGGGATCAACCCTCAAAAGCTCAATCCTTGGTTCTTCGTCAACTGTAAAGCTGTTAACACCCACAACGGTTCTTTCACCTTTTTCGATCTCCATCTGATACCTGTACGAGGATTCCTCGATTCTCCTCTGGAAAAATCCTGTCTTTATCGCCTCTACTGCCCCGCCTATTTCGTCAATCTTTTTGAGTAATTCCCAGACCTCTTCTTCAATCTGGTCTGTCAACTTTTCAACCATGTACGAACCGGCAAGTGGATCAACGGAGTCAGCCACACCGGATTCATAGGCGATGATCTGCTGAGTTCTGAGAGCCACGGTTGCCGAAAGTTCTGAGGGGAGAGCAAGTGCCTCGTCAAAAGAATTCGTATGGAGTGACTGGGTGCCACCGAGAACAGCTGCCAGTGCCTGTAATGTTACCCTGATGATGTTGTTTAAAGGCTGCTGGGCAACGAGTGCAGATCCTGCGGTCTGGGTGTGAAACCTGAGTCTCATTGATTTCTCATTCTTTGCTCCAAACCTTTCTTTCATTATTCTGTACCATATCCGTCTCGCAGCCCGAAACTTGGCAACCTCCTCAAAGAAATAGTTGTGCGCATTAAAGAAAAAGGAAAGTCTCGGAGCAAACTGATCCACATCAATTCCTCTCCTCCTGACCTCCTCGACATAAGCAATTCCATCGGCGAATGTGAATGCAAGCTCCTCAACTGCCGTAGCTCCTGCTTCCCTGTAGTGATAGCCTGAAATTGAAATGGGATTCCACTTCGGCAAATATTTTGACGAGAACTCGATCAGATCACCTACGAGTCTCATTGAGGGCTCAACCGGGTAGATGTAATTCCCTCTTGCAGCGAATTCTTTCAAAATATCGTTCTGCACCGTCCCTGAGAGCTTCTCTCTTGGAACGCCATCCCTGTCAGCAATGACGATGTACATCGCAAGTAGAATCGGTGCCGTTGCATTAATCGTCATTGAGGTAGAAACTTCACCAAGATTTATTCCGCGAAAAACGATTGAAAGGTCTTCAAGGGTTGAGACGGCAACACCTGTTCTTCCAATCTCGCCCTCGGCAAGGGGGTGATCCGAGTCGTATCCAAGTTGAGTTGGCAGGTCAAATGCAACGGACAGGCCCGTCTGTCCCTGAGAAAGAAGGTAAAGGAATCTCCTGTTCGTGTCCTCAGCTGAGCCGAAACCCGCATACTGCCTCATCGTCCAGAGTCTGCCACGGTACATGTTGGGATAAACCCCACGCGTAAACGGGGGTTTGCCGGGTTCCCCAAGCTTCTCCACGGGGTCAAACCCCTCGAGATCCTCAGGTCTGTAAATCTCCTTAACCGGTATCCCGGATAGTGTCTCAAATTTTCTTCCTGGCATAGTGAAGTTATTATAAGCCCTGTTATTTAAAAATTGGAATAATGAACTGAACGACAAACATGCTTATCAGGAGCATGGGAATTGAATAAATGTGAAACTTCAACCAGAGATCACGCCTCCCCGATAGCCTGATTGCTATGATGTTGGCTAATGATGCAATAACAAGCCCATTTCCTCCCACATTGACCCCGTATGCAAGGGGCACCCATCTCTCGGTGAAATGAGATACGAGTATTGCCGCCGGCACATTGCTCATTATCTGCGACGCCACAACGGAGATTGAAAAAATCCTGAAATCACTGTCAGGTCTTAAACTCTCAACAAAAGTCCTGATCCATTCCTCCCTGCTCAACATCGAAGATACCAGAAAGAAAACGACGAATAAAAAGAGTAAAAGCCAGTTGGACTCCCTTAAAACATTTCGGTTGTAAAGTAAAAACACAAATATGACCGCATAAACCGAATATACCTCGACATTCAACTCCATTGCGACGATGAATCCCACAAAAAGAACGAGTGAAATCCAGAAGAGTCGGTTGTCCTTTTTTCCATCGTCCACCTGACTGCGGATTTTTAGCTGTTCACCAGGCGTTACAAAAACCACGAGAACGAGCAGGAGAACCATCATTACAGTTGCCACAGGGAACATCTTTAAAATGAACTCGTGAAAGGGTATATCCCTGAATCTGTAAATGAATATGTTTTGCGGATTTCCAATGGGACTGATGCTTGAACCGGCATTGGCTGCTATTGCTTCAAAAATAATGAGCTTTCCAAGATCATTCTCCAGAATCCTGCTGTAGCTCAGTGTCAGTGGAACTACAAGGAAAAGGGCTACATCGTTCGTAAGAAAGGTTGAAAGAAAAGCGGTTAGACCCACGAGAGTAACAAACAGATTTCTCTCAGTCGAAATCCGTCTCAAACTGTGTCGCGCAAATGCATCAAAATAGCCGCTGATCCTGAAACCAGTTGTAATGACAATTAGTCCTGAAAGGGAAGCAATGGTCCTCCAGTCTATAAAATCTGGAAACTGCCGTATGTAGCCGGGTTTCAGAGCTAAAAGGATAAAAAGAACCACGAGATACGCGATAAGCACAAACTCGTTGCAAATGAATCTCAAAATCGTTCTCATTGAGTAAATTTTAAAGGGAGATTTACGAACAGAATGAGGCTCAAAAATACCAGCTCTGGTTCAGAAAAGGTATCAGTGCCATAATCACGCCTGAGATGTAGAGACTTTCCCTGTCAATTACACCCTTTGAGAGAAACCCTATAGCCCCGTGTTTTTGCTTTGTATTGTGATCGTTAAGAAGTTCATCCATCACCACACCAAGCTCTTCTCCTTTCAAAAGTCTTTGTACTATGAAATCCGGGAGCGTGAACATTGGAGATACTCCCCTACCCTTTCGTCCACTTTTATCAATTATGCACACTGCGCCAAAAGAGTACCATGTACCGGAGATTTCCAATATTCCGCCCTCTATGCCCACATTGTAATCACCTTTGTAAAGTTCAAACAGGGTTGTCGCCCGCTGCTCTGCTCCTCTGAAGGTCTCCTCACCAACTGGCTGGTCAGGTATGCCGTGGTTTACCTCAATTCCCTCGACTACAAAATCGTCAAAATATCTGCCAAAAGCCCTTTCAACTGCTTTAATCTTAACCGGGTTTTTTGAAGCCACGAGAACCTTCATCGCTGGCGTAAAATTATAAACCAATACCACCTGACAAAAGCAGTATTCAGTGATACAGCAAGGCTTTATCCTGTGAGTTTTGACTGAAGTGTTCTTATTGCAGTAAAGATCAGGATAGCTCCTGCAGCAACTGCGCCCCAGATGCCAAGAAGTGAGAATGCGGTCACAATGACTCCTGCTATCAGCACTCCGATTGTTATTGCGATAAACGACCTGTGAGGATTCAGCCTCAGAAGTGCTGCAATCATAGCTCCTGTCCAGGCACCTGTACCGGGCAAAGGAATTGCTACAAACGCAAGTAATCCCAGTATCTCGTACTTCTCTATCTTCTCACGGTTTTTTTCAGCCTTCCTCTCAAGTCTCTCGTAAAACTTGCGCCCCGGTCCTGTCTTTGAAAAGAAATTCATAACAGGAACGAGAAGGTACAGGATCGGATAAACAGGGATCAGGTTACCCAAAACTGAGATAACATAGACCTCGAGAAAATTCATCTTGTAGTAAAGTATTCCAAGCGGTATGGCGCCACGCAGCTCAACGATGGGGAACATGGAAACAATAAATGTTACAAGCAGCTCGTTGTGTATTATGTGCTGTACGAATTCAATTATTTTCTCGCTCATTTGTCAGGACCATTAAAATGTCGTTACCGATCCGCTCAACCTTTTTAATTTTTGCTCTCACCGATGTTTTAAGATCCCTTTTCATTCCCTCAAGAATGCTTACACCCGATCCAAAAAATAAAGGAGACTGAAACAGGTAAATTTTGTCCCAGAGATCCAGGTCAACCAATTTCCCCGCAAGATAGGCTCCACCTTCAAAAAGAATTGATCTTATGCCCATTTTTCCAAGTATCCGGATCGCACTATGGAGATCCGGTTTTCCCTCATCATCGGATTGAACGAAGATTACCTCAACTCCTTTTTCGATAAACTTTCCCGCATTATTGCGATTTTCCGGAGTATCGGATGTAATGAGAATCGTAGGTGCAACACGCGTATTGAACACATTGAAGTCAGTGCCGAAATCAAGTTTTGACGCAAAAACGACTCTGTATGGAATTCTGGCAGGATAGATGTCACGGGGTGTCAGCTTTGGGTTGTCGTGAAGGAGAGTGCCCTTGCCCACTGCAACTGCGTCAACCTCTCCCCTCCACCTGTGGTCAAGCCTTCTTGATTCCGGTCCTGATATCCATTGACTCCTTCTGTTTACATCAGCGAGGAAACCGTCCATCGTGGCCGCAAGTTTCAGGTAAATAAAGGGTAGTCCGGTTCTCGTGTATTTGAAATAGACCTCGTTCTGCTCCTTCACTTTTTCCTCGAGAACGCCGACAGTAACCTCAACGCCAGCTTCAGAAAGCTGACTGACTCCCTGACCGTTGACGAGTGGATTTGGATCAATTGCTCCGATCACCACCCTTTTTATACCAGCCTTGATGATTGCGTAGGTGCAGGGAGGCTGATGACCATAAAAGGAATGAGGTTCAAGGGTTACATACATCGTGGCGCCCTCAGTGTAACCTCTGGCGTCGAATATTGCGTTGACCTCTGCATGTGGTAGTCCCTGTTTCTTGTGATACCCAACTCCAACGATCCTTCCCCTGTTGACGATAACAGCTCCCACAAGAGGATTGGGATTTGTAAACCCCCTCCCGAGTTCAGCAAGATCAATTGCCATCTGCATGTACTTCTCGTCTTCAGTCATCTCCCTTTCCCTTTAAAAGGCCTCTGATGATGGCTTCAAGTTTACCCTTAACATTTTTTCCGGATTTATCCATCCAGACAGTCGCTATTTTGAGTGATTCTCGGATGAAGTTTATGACATCTTCTTCGCCGGGCCAGTTGTCCCTGATTACATCCTCACCAATGTTGTTTATAAGCTCGTTCAGCACATAAAGCGCGATGAAAATGTCGTCCGCATATCCAATAACACCGAGGACGGATTCAGGCAAAAGATCCGTTGGCACGATGATGTAGGTCAGAACAGCCACAAGCATCACCTTTTTTTCGGGTGAAACCCTTTCATCCTTAACAAGTCTCCAGAGCAGAATGACGAGATCGGGGAACATAAGAAGTATTTTGGCTCCCTCTTCTCCGTACTTACCGGCAAACTTTGCCAGCTTATTTTTTACAAGTGTTCTGAGCTTTTCGTAAAATCTCTCAACTCTCCCCTCTCCAATGGGCATCATTTCCTTCATCGAAATTCACCCCCTACATTTTTATCCTGACCCCAAAACCAAATGACAGAGTTTTAAGAGGGTTTGGTGTGTCCTCGATAACAAAATCCTCAGTACCGACCATGTTTTCAATGATCTTTGATGTTAGTGACAGGACATTCGACTTTGCTGAAATATCAACCCATGCAGGTACACCGAGCACGGGTCCAAATGGGACCTTACCAAGGTTTAATGGTATGGAAACTCCAGCTCCAACATAAGGAAGAACCGAAAGAGGAATCAAGACATCGTTGTCCGTATAGAAGAAAGTAACATTGACATCGATCCCGGCTCTGACTTTTACAACCGGAATCGGAGGTCTGACAAATGCCCCACCATAAACTGTGGCTATATTTCCCTTCTCCGGTATGGAACCTCCAGCAAAGAGATCAAGAATTCCAAGAGAGAGACCTACGCCAAATGCATTGTAAGCTGGCAGTTCAAGCTCCTCGTTAAACTCGTTTTTCACCGTATCTCTCCCTGATAAAACGACTTCCCCGCTGATTAATGAATCCTGTCTGAGCTCACCATTTTCTATGTAAACATCACTCAAACTGAGGTTACTGAGGTTTACCGTGTTGAAATCCCCGTGAATCGCCATGTATGTATAGTTACCTGTGATACTTGTTTTGAAACCGTGCTCGTAATAAGCCCCGAGTTTCAAAAATCCAAGGGAAAGATTTGCGCCGACACTAAACGCTTTTCTCGTGCCGTCAACATCACTGAGAACAACAACCTTTGCCACAGTGTCCTCAAAAGAAAGTACGCCGGTGACACTTCCACCATACTCCTGTGAAGTACCCGTTATCCTTATTGATGAAATAGAGTGGGCAGTCATGAATGGCTCTCCACCGCCAGTGTATTTGATGATCTTGAATCCTGCACCAATAGAAATTGGACCCAATCCCAGTCCCGCACCGAAAAACATGGGTTTCGCGTCAAGCGAAATCTCCCCCTCTCCAGAGATTCTCGTTACCGTTGTATCAACCACATGCCATGTAACGGTAACAGTATCGTGAGGATTTCCCGTTGACCTGTTCTCAAGCACGATCGTATCCTGAATGTCCCTTGATATGTAAAGAGGAATTGTTGTATTCCCTGTAAGAGAAATGGCAAAATGGTACGGTTTCAGGATTCCAAAGCCCAAACCCAAGAGGGCAAATTTTGTTCCGAGTCCGAAGCCATAAATTCCACCTGCATCTTCAATTGATATGTCTATTGGAAGTTCCAGAGCTGAATTTGTCTCCGTGCTGTCAAGGAGCGTTATTCTACTCTGGATCGTTGACTTACTTTTTATCCCAAATCCAAGGTTGACCTCAAAATGTGACACTCTACCGTAAGCGGCAGGATTTATGTATCCTCCAAGAACTGCTGAAGATCTCGCCGGGTTAATGTACTCCAGCGTAAGAAATCCGAGATTTGCATCCGGTGATGAAAATGTGATGTTGCCGTTTATTGGTTGCGTGAAGGCAATGCCAAAAATTGTCAGTGCAAGAAAATAAAATCTTCTCATCTCAGACCTCCTTTTTGCAAGGATTATAAACCATAGACTAAAAATCACCTACATGGACAAAAATCCTCTTTCCACTGACACGGGTTTATATAAATCTCCAGAAAATTCCTTTAAATCAAGTGGCTCAAAATGCCGACACTTCAAACACCTGCGTAATACCGAGATACGGGTGAAAGCCGACGCTATAGGTAAACTTAAATCCTTTCAGGATATTCACACCCGCAAAGTACTCATCAGGATTTGACGAAAATCCCATAATTAGCTCGAAGTTACGGATGAGCCTGTAAAAAACTGCGATTCTCGGTGAAATTTCCTGACCTTCTTCAAGGACAAGGTTAACAGCTGTTTTAAAATCACCTGTAAACCTCTTCATTAGCTGAAACGAAACAGATCCTGGATCAAAGTGACTGGTGGAGTATAGATTGAAAAACGAAACTCCAAATGTGAGATTTTCAGAAGGTGATGAGGAAATTCCACCAAAAAACCTGACCTTGCTATGAGCACTTTCAGAAACAAGCTGAACGAGTTCGATAGCGGCACCTGCAGAAAAAGATTTTTTGACCCTAACCCCGTATCCAAGATTCAACGAAGTTTGATAGAAGTCGCCAAAAACCAGCGTCTGGACGCCAAATCCCAGATTTTTGAAAGACAATGAAATTTCGTAAAAATTCAATCCCTTTATTGAATAAGGAGTTGCAAAAACCAGAGACAGAACAAAGCGATCTTCAAGAACCGATGGGTTAAAAAAGACTGCTTCGTGCTGGCTAAAGGAAAAAGTGGATCTGTAGGTTGGAGAAAGAAGATATGCGAGCAGAATATAGACTATCACTGCCCCTGAATTTTCGTTTTTTCCTCTTCCTCAAACAACTCCTCTGCCCGTCTGAGGTCAGGTGGTTTGTGTATGTTGCAATACTGCGTGGGTTCGTATCCTTCACGGAAAATCTCATCGTAAGTTTCTGGACAGTATGGAGTTGGCAACATACCGGAGGTGGAGCAAACTTCCCTGTGAACGATTCCCGAAGGCTCGATAAAATCAATGGGCGGAATCGTATCGAGCACAGACTTCATGTAAATTGACCAGATGGGTAGCGCCATAACAGCGCCCGTGGCTCCTTTAAAAATTGTCCTGACAGAATCATATCCCACCCATACTGCGGTAACCAGATCAGGGGTAAACCCGATGAACCATGCATCCCTGTAATCGTTCGTCGTCCCCGTCTTCCCGGCTGCCGGTCGCATGAACTTATAGTACTTTCTCGCTCCACGGGCTGTTCCCATGTCAAACACACTTTCCATCATACTGATCATCTCGTACGAAGTGACGCTGTCAAGCACAGTTGTTAAAGTGGGATCAAATTTTTCAAGCACATTCCCTCTCGCATCCTCAATTCTGGTTATAAAGTAGGGTTCAGGCCTTATACCGTAATTTGCCAGTGTAGCATAGGCAACTGCAAGATTCAGTGGCACTACGGTGGCCGAGCCTATAGCAATGGAAGGATAGGGTGGTATCGAATCCTTAATACCCAGTTTTCTTGCATACTCAACGACTGTTGCCGGACCTATGTCCAGTATCAGTCTCACTGATGCAAGGTTTCTCGAAAGGGCGAGCGCCTTCCTGAGGGTTATTTTTCCCAGATACTTGTGATCGTAGTTCTGCGGAACCCAGTAGGTCTTTTCCCCGTTCTCGAAGGTTTCAAGCGTGATTGGTGAATCATCGATAAGATCTGAAGGGTTGTATCCGTTGTCAATTGCCGCCGTGTACAGAATAGGCTTAAAAGCCGAGCCTGCCTGCCTTCTCGCCTGCGTTATCCTGTTGAACTGTGAGTCCTTGAAGTCCCTTCCGCCAACAAGTGCCAGGATTTCACCGGTTTCAGGTTTGATCGTCACCAGTGCTCCCTGCAGGTATCTGGGAGGATTTAAAGTGTCTCTTACATATTCAGATTTCTTCGGAGAAAGTTTGTACTGCTCCTCAAATACGGTCAAAATCGAGTCAACGACCCGAAAAGCTGTTTTTTGCATATTGATGTCAAGAGTTGTATAGATCTTTCCTCCTGCCTTATACAGAAAATCCTCTCCGAGAAGAGGGTCATCAATTACATACTGTCTTACCATTTCAAGGAAGTAGGCAGCTGCCTCTTCGAACTCCTCTCTCTCGTCGGGGTTAACGAACACAACAGGACTATTTAACGCCTCCTCAAGCTCCTCAGCCGTTATGACATTATTTTTGTAAAGTTTTTTCAATATAAAATCTGCCCTCTTCAGAACCCTCTCCGGGTGCCTCAGAGGTGAGTAAAACCACGGGTTTCTCGGTATAGCAACGAGAATGGCAATCTCCTTTGGATTCAGCTCGCTTACAGATTTGCCAAAGTAAAATCTCGAAGCCGCCTGAACCCCATAAACTCCGTGCCCAAAGTAGATCTGATTTAGATACCTTTCGAGGATCTCTTCTTTTGAAAATGCCCTTTCAATCCTGACAGTGAGAATTGCCTCCTGAATCTTTCTCTTAAAGGTCCTTTTCTGAGTCAGAAACATGTTTCTTGCAAGCTGCTGCGTTATCGTTGAGGCGCCCTGTTTTATCTTCATGTATCTCAAATTGACCAGCATTGCTCTGATTACATGTTTCAGACTGATCCCCCAGTGCTTGTAAAAATCCTTATCTTCAATGGCGATAAAAGCCTTCTTCAGCAATGGAGGCATGCTATCGAGTGGCACAGTTATTCTTCTCTCAAGGTAAAAACTATGTATGAGATTACCGTTTCGGTCAAAAACCTGCGTCGTCTTCGGTGGCTCAAACCTCTCTATAATCGTAAGTGATGGTAAATTGCGGGATAGGGCAAGGATTACGATGATGCTGAAAAACAGGGAAAGAAGGTATAAAATTACCCCCAGCTGGATACCCTTTTTTATCTCATTCATGGGATGGAAAGTATATAATTTCAAAGGAGCTAAGTCAAATGAAGCTACACCTCGTGAGACACGGAGAAACTGAGTGTAACCGAATGATGATCGTTCAGGGATGGGTGCACACCCCATTAAACGCCACGGGCAAGAAACAGGCAAAAGAGTTGAGGGATTTCCTGAAAAAAGAAAGGATAAAAGTAAGCGCCATTTACTCTTCTGACCTGTTGAGGGCACTCCAGACCGCTGAAATTTTGAACCAGTATTTCAGGCTAAAAATAAAAACAGATAGAAGACTGAGAGAAGTTAAAAGAGGAATCTGGAATCTCCAGTACATCCCTGAAATCAAAGAAAAATATCGGGAACTCTGGAAGCAGTGGGACAGGGATCCATACAACATGAGACCTCCACTCGGGGAAAGCCTGAAAGACGCAGAAAAACGGATCATTTCTTTTATTGACGACATAAAAAAATCACACGGTCCTCGTGAAAACATACTCGTGGTTACGCACAGGTTGCTAATCGTCTCCTTCAAAAGTCTATTTGACGGTATCGATGTATCCAGAGAAAACTTTTTTGATCTGATGGTCAATAACGCTGAACTTTATACTATCGAGATATGATTTACTGGAAACCGGATCCCGAGAAACAGAAGATCAGAGAATATGTCTGGAGACTGATGGAGAACAAAGGAGTTGCCAGATTTCCGGGCGCATTTGGCAGGATACCAAACTTTGTGGGCGCGGAAAAGGCAGCCCATCTTGCAGCCGGGCTTGATGTATTTTTAAATGCCAGAGTTATAAAAGCAAACCCTGATTCACCCCAGAAAAAACTCCGTGAGATCGCTTTAAAATCCGGTAAAATTGTTTACATGGCTGTTCCAAAACTCAGGGATGAGAGATGTTTTGTTGAACTTGATCCGGATGTCGTCGGGGATAGATGGAAGGAGGCTTCAACCATCAAGGGGGCTTTCAGACTTGGCAGGCAGGTGTACCCGTGGGAGATGAAAAAGGTTGATCTCGTTATTGCCGGCTCCGTTGCTGTCAACCGCATGGGACAAAGAATCGGCAAAGGAGGAGGCTTCTCCGACCTCGAATTTGCTATTGCGCGACATTTCAATTTAATAGACGATTCGACACCTGTCATTACAACCGTCCACGAAGTCCAGATCCTCGACCGAGAATTTCCGTGGAAACCTTACGATATTCCCGTTGATTACGTCATAACACCCATAAGAGCTATCAAAACAGATGGAAAATTCAAGAAACCTTCGGGGATTTTTCCTGACCTTTTGCAAAAGGAGATGATCAAGGAGATACCTATTTTGAAAAGGATGGGCTATGGGGATTGATTTTCAGCCAGTGTGGTTTGATTCGCTCGGCGCCAAAAGTATGGCAACTTTCGTCTCAACACCCGATACAAAAATCTTTATTGATCCTGGAGCAGCTGAGATGCAGCCCGGATATCCTGCACCTGAAAAATTGAAAAAACAGTGGAAAAAACAGGCAAAAGAGAGGATCAAAAAATTCCTCAAATCAGCTGATATCGTCGTAATTTCCCATTACCACCATGACCATTATCTCTGGGAAGAGGACGAGATCATTTTGTACAGAGGCAAAACACTCTTTGTAAAAAATCCCAATCACCACATCAATCAATCCCAGAGGGAGAGATCCGAGGAGTTTTTCTCCCAGCTCATGAAAATTTTTGGGGTCAAAAAGACTCTTACGGATCATGTTAAACTGCAATTTGACCCGCCGGATCTCCATAATTCAGGCAGTCTTGCAGATCTTTACGGCAAAAAGTTCATAGACAATGGAATCAGCTGGTATAAAAACCTTTCGGCGAAATGGTCAGAATACGAGTGGATCCCGGAATTCGAAGGTGAAGATTTGACAGTGCTGTTCGGCGAGGGCAGGCTCATCGAGATCGGGAATACGAGGATAAAATTCACCCATCCCATGTTTCACGGAATCGAGTTTTCCAGAACTGGCTGGGTGTTCTCGACAGTTGTGGAGTATGGCGGAGAAAAGCTTCTTCACACATCAGATCTGTGTGGTCCTGTCATAGAATCCTACGCAGACTGGATAATTTTAGAAAATCCAGATTATCTCATAGTAGACGGACCGATGACCTACATGCTCGGCTATCTTCTGTCAGGCAAGACGCTGAAAAGAGCAGTTGAGAACATGATCAGGATTGTGGAGAACACCACAACAAAAGTCATTATTTACGATCACCACCTCCTGAGGGAAGTCAATTACAGGGAACACACACAGGCGGTGTGGCATTACGCAAAGTCTCGTGGTGTAAACCTCGTGACTGCGGCTGAATTTCTCGGGATGAAGCCGGTTATTGAAACGGTTACTGATTTATCCGAACATTGAATCTCTCTCTGAGACCCGTTGCAAATTCTGAAATCTTCCCGGGAATAAGCTTTTGGAGCACCACTCTTTTTTCGTGATAGTTAAGGTCTCCAAATCTCACAGGCACTTCAGGCAAAAACTCCTCCACCTTGAAAATAAAGTAGGCATAAGGGGTTTTAAAAGGTTTTGACACCTTTCCCGGTTTGTTCGACGCAATAATCTGGATAAATCTGTTGTGCGGTTCGACGACCTGAATTCCCATATCTCCGCCTATTTCCGCTGTCCTGTGCTCCGAGTATTTTCTCGCCGCCTCGTCAAAGGGAAGCCCCAGCTTTATCTGGAGCCACACAAACCACGCTTTCAACTTTTTGAACCACTTTTTGTAAATGGGCAGGTATCCGGGACACGAAATTTTTATCAGTCTATA
>CAZNDM010000044.1:0-6465 GCA_964571845.1 uncultured bacterium
AGATCCTCCTCCAAAGCCTTGCTTTGCGAGGGATCACCTTCCCAGCCCCTCCCCCGCTTTGCGGGGGAGGATGAAGGAGGGGGCAAAAGAGCTGGTCTGACAGAGGAGAGCTGGTAGTGCTCTTTTTGCCCTCCCCTCAATCCCCTCCCACTTCGTGGGAGGGGAGTTGTGAGTGACCCCTCTTGGTGACACGGGTGGTTGTGGACTGACTCTCCAACTTCCTAAAGAGGAAGTTCGGGACTGGACATTTTCTTAACCTCACCCTTGACACGGAAGTGGATAAAAATTATTATAAAACCGCACTTAAAAAATCTACAATGGGAGGGATGCCTATGAAATTCAAAAAAAGTGCTCAAAATCTTTTAGACGAAGCAAAAAGGCTTGCTTCTCAAAGAGGTGAGCTTATCGTTGACACTGACCATCTTTTAAATGCGTTTTTTACCCTTAAAGACGGAAACCCGTTTATTAAATGGATTGAAAAGAGAGGCGTTGCCCCTGAAGCAGTCAAAAGGGAAGTTGATAATGCTCTGAGAAACTTTTACCAGCAGCTCAACGGAATGATCGATTCCTACTCTTCTGCCATCGAAAGTAAGTCCCGTGACATTGAAAACGGATTTTCGCGCGGACTCTCAAAAGAGGTTTTCAGAGTACTATTCGATCATCTCGACGAATACTTTACTCAGGAGCTTCAGGGGAAGCATTACAAAGATTACGCCTCGGTTCACATTAAAAGATGGGTGAAAAGGTCAAGGCCGAGGAGTCTGATTGAGGAGTTCTTCGGAAGTGACATTCTGTCTGAATTTTTCCCCGAAGAATTCGGCTTCAGAGGTGGTCGTGACCACTGGGTGCTTCAGGAAGAGGTTGTCAGGGTCCCACGCAAGTTTGTCGAAGGCTTGAGAAGTATCCTGCGCGCAAGAGGACTTAAGGACGAGGAAATCGATAATCTGACCTACGACCTCATCGATTTTGAAGACAAACTGAGAAATTCTCTCACACAGCTCATGAAAAACGGGATCGATCCCAGAAGACTGGTGAGACTTCTTGCCACGAAGTTCACGGATAGAAAGTTTGAGATCGAAAACTCCTATTACCTCAACAGAATCCTGGAAAATGCATCGAGATCAGCAGCAGATGGCGAAATCGGCATTACAGAGATCGTGGAAGAGCTCCAGAGAGCCACGGACACAATCGGTGGCCTTTATTTCAGCCAGATCCTGCAAACATTAAAAAATCTTAAAGGGGAGGGTACTCCAATGGGTGAAATAAAAGAAGAACTCAAAGAAGAGGAAAAATCTGCGCTTGAAAGGTTTACAGTTGATTTAACACAGCTTGCAAAGGAGGGCAAGCTTGATCCCGTGATTGGTAGAGATCGCGAGATCCAGCAGATTATCGAAGTTTTGACAAGAAGGCAGAAAAACAACCCGGTTCTCGTCGGAGAAGCCGGTGTGGGTAAGACAGCCATTGTTGAAGGTCTTGCCCAGAAAATTGCGAGAGGTGAGGTGCCTGACAAACTCAAGAACAAAAGGATCCTTGCCCTCGACATGGGCGCACTTATCGCTGGAACAAAATATCGTGGTGAGTTCGAAGAGAGACTCAAATCCATTCTCGAAGAGGTGAAGAATGCAGGTGATGTGATCCTGTTCATTGACGAGATCCACAATGTTGTTGGCGCCGGCAGGGCTGAAGGTTCCATGGATGCAGCCAATCTCCTCAAACCTGCACTTGCACGCGGTGAATTCCAGGTTATAGGCGCAACCACACCTGATGAGTACAGAAAGTACATTGAGAAGGATTCTGCTCTTGAGCGTAGATTCCAGCCTATATGGGTTGACGAGCCCACACCTGAGACGACAATTGAAATCCTCAAGGGTTTAAGACCCAGGTATGAGGAACACCATGATGTTAAAATTGAGGATTCTGCACTTGAAGCGGCAGTTAAGCTCACACACCGGTATGTCCAGGACAGACATCTGCCAGACAAGGCAATTGATGCAATTGATCAGGCAGCATCCCGTAAGACCCTCAAAGCTCTCTCCCCCTCTATAAGAGCCAGGGAGATAGAGAGCAAGATCAGGGAGTACGAAGAGCTTCTCGAAAAGGAGACCGATGAGGAGAGAAAAAAGGAGTACGAGGAGGAGATTAAGCGTCTTCGGGATGAATTGAGCAAGCTGAATGTGAAGGTTGAGGAAACTACAAGCGTTGAAGAGCTTGAGAAAAAAGTTGAGGAGCTTGAGAAGAAGGTTAAAGAAGCAGAGGAAAAGGGCGACATTGACAGGTTTGAAAAACTCTCAGATGAACTCAAGGAGGCAAAGAAGGCTCTGCTCAGGGCGAAGCAGGAGAAAAAAGAATCCCGTGAGCGTGTGGCAATAGTGGATGAGGATGTTGCAGAAGTTGTTTCAGAATGGACAAAGATCCCCGTGTCCAAGATGCTGCAGGAGGAGCGCCAGAAACTCTTGAAAATGGAGGATTATCTGCATCAGCGCGTTGTTGGACAGGACGAGGCAATTAAGGTTGTCTCCGAGGCAGTAAGAAGAGCCCGTGCCGGGATCTCTGATCCCAGAAGACCGCTTGGCTCCTTCCTGTTCCTCGGACCTACAGGTGTGGGTAAAACGGAGCTTGCGAAAACACTCGCTGAATTCCTCTTTGGTGATGAAGATGCGCTCATCAGACTGGATATGTCTGAATTCAAAGAGGAACACTCTGTCGCCAAGCTGATCGGTGCACCTCCCGGATATGTGGGATACGAAGAGGGTGGAAAACTCACTGAAGCAGTGAGAAGGAGACCATACTCTGTGATTCTGCTTGATGAAATTGAAAAGGCGCATCCTCGTGTGTTTGACCTCTTTCTCCAGGTGCTTGATGACGGTAGATTGACAGATTCCCATGGCAGAACCGTGTCCTTCAGGAACACGGTGATCATCATGACCTCAAACCTTGGAAGCGAATACCTGCGCGAGCTGATGGAGAGATTTAACCCCCGTTTCGAGGCGCTGAGCGAAAGAATGCGTGAGCTGGAGGAGAGATATTCCAAAAAACAGATCTCAAAAGACGAGTACAAAAAGGAAAAAGAGGCACTCGAAAGGGAAAGGAAGAAACTCGAGGAAGAGTTTGACAGAGAGTTCGAAATTGCCAAGCAGAAGGTGCTTGATGTGGTAAATCATTCGTTCAGACCGGAGTTTTTAAACAGAATCGATGAAATCGTGGTTTTCCATCCGCTCAAATGGGATCATGTGCTCCAGATTGTTGACATACTTTTCTCGAGACTCGCGAGAAGACTGGCAGAGGAGAAGAACATCAAGCTTGAACTCTCTGAAAGGGCAAGGGAGTTTATTGCCCGTAAGGGATTCAACCCTCTCATGGGTGCAAGGCCTCTCAGAAGGGTGATACAGAAGGAGATAGAGAACAGATTGTCAGAAGCCATTCTGAGCGGTGAAATAAACGAAGGCGATACAGTTCTCGTGGATGTTGATGGTGATAATGTGAAGTTTGTGAAAAAGTAAAAGAATAGGGGGAGGGGGCTGCCCTTCGGGCAGCCCCCTCCCCCTATTCTTTTATTCTACCTCGTCTCCAGGATAAAGGATAATTAGCCTGTCTTTGTATTCTGGATCAAGTGCCTCTTTAAACTGCTCAGGTTTTCCTGTCAGTACAGGGAATGTGTCAAAGTGCATTGGTATTACCCATCTGGGCTTTACGAGTTTTACCGCATAAGCCGCCGACTCAGGTGAGAGTGTGAATACACTCCCTATGGGGACCAGGAAGAGGTCGGGCTTGTAGAAATCACCAATAATCGGCATGACACCGGTAAATCCGGTATCACCTGCATGATAGACTTTAAATCCATTTTCAAATTCAACAATAAATCCAGCTGCCTCGCCTCCGGGGATGAATCCATTACCCGTATCAATGGAAGAGGAATGTGTGGCATCAACCATCGTGGCTTTTATTCCTGCGACCTCGATTGTACCGTCCTTATTCATTCCAATGGTATTCGAAACTCCCTGCTGGGAGAGCCATACCGTTATCTCAAAAATAGCCGCAACCGGTGCATCAAATTTCTTTGCTATCTGGACCGTGTCTCCAATATGGTCCCCGTGACCGTGAGTAACGAGTATCAGATCAACCCGGTCAAGCTCATCAAGTGCACCTTTGGGCGCAATGGGATTGGTTAACCAGGGATCAATCAAAACGACCTTTCCTTCGGGAGATGTAAACTTAAATGCAGAATGCCCATAATATTTGATTTTAACACCGTTGAACCTGCTCATACCCCAACCTCCTTTTTATTGAAGATCATGCCTTGTTAAACGATAGACCTCGGGGTCTATCTGAACAAGAATAATCTCGGCGTTTTTAAGGTACTCAATTAGCTTTTTATAAATTGCAAATTCAATTTCCTCGTACTTTTCGATCTTCGGAAGCTCAAACATCAGGTCTTCGGGTAAACCAAGTTTTCTATCAAGAATTTTCATAGCCTCTTCTGGATTTTTTCTAATGTAATTTATCGCCATGTCAAGTGCATTCTTTACCCTGACGACCCCTTTCTTTGTGAGCTTCAAATTAACAATTGAAGTGAATCCGAGTGCAGCAGGGTATGGAGAATAGATGTTTTTCTCAAAGAATGCGTCCTCAATGAGGACAACTTTTTTGGGTTGTTTCAAAAGATAAGATCTGTAGGGCTCGTATGCGAGGATTAAATCAACTGATCTTTTGGATATAACGGAATCGAGATTGGCAGGGTCGATTTCTGTGAAATTCAGGTCCCTCGTGTCAACACCGAGTTGAGTAAGGATGTACTTCATGAGTCTTTCTTCTTTAGCTCTTTTAAGGCATCCAATCCTTCTGTATCTTCTGAAAAATCGCTTGTAGTTAATCTTTTTGGGGAGATACACTCTTCTTTTCCCTTTGACGAGGAAGAGGGCGGTGTACGGCGATTCTATTGTGGATTCCATGGAGTACATGACCTTGAGAGCCTGGGGTCTTAAGGCACTCTTATAAACGAAGTCGATCCAGTTCATGCCAACAGCGACCTGAGCTGTGCCTTTGAGGAGCTTATCTACCTCTTCACCAGGGTGAAAAACTTTTTCGAGTTTAACATTCACCCTGAGGGAATCAAAGTATCCCATTTCTTCAGCTACATACAGAGGGAGACTTCCGAGTCCCTCTTCAAACAAAACCGTTGCGTTTACAACCTTACTCGCCTGGATTTTTGGGGAAAGCAGTATATAAACGAGGATAGCGGCAAGAATTGTATCAATTATTCCCAGTATCCACTTC
Organism: uncultured bacterium; assembly: GCA_964571845.1. Classification (GTDB taxonomy): domain Bacteria; phylum Hydrothermota; class Hydrothermia; order B15-G9; family WFZT01; genus WFZT01. The sequence continues at coordinate 5,275 of CAZNDM010000044.1, forward strand.
ATCGGTTTCCTCCTTTACATTTGTAAAGGGCATTATATTTCAAAAATTCAGCTATGTCAATTGAATACGGGAGGGTGTTTGAAAAATAATTTACCGGTATCAATCGTTCCCCAATTTCTAGTGTCCCCGTGTGGGAGGGATCATTCACAACCTCCACTCCCACTTACAGGTGGATTCACCAACCACATCCCCCTCTCAACCTGCGGGAGGGTCCACCCACAAACTCGCCTCCCACTTGTGGGAGATGTCACCTACAACTCCCCTCCCGCTTGCGGGAGAGGCCACTCACAACTCCCCTCCCACGGAGTGGGAGAATCCACTCACAACTCCCCTCCCGCTTGCGGGAGGGGATTAAGGGGAGGGCAAAAAGACTCCCACCAGCTTTTTTCAGTCAGACCAGCTTTTTTGCCCCCTCCTTAATCCTCCCCCGCGGAGCGGGGGAGGTGCTGGAAAGGTGATCCCCCGCAAAGCGGGAGAGGGGATGGAAAAGAATTTCACGGGAAGTGAGAAGAAATTTGATGCACAATTTTCTCCCATGACTCTTCGAGGTTTGGGGAGGGGTTGGAGGGTGTCTCCCAGCGAAGTGGGGGGATGAGATTGAGGAGTCTCTTCCGTCACAACTCAAAGCTGTATGGTAAAAAGATTACTCGCATACTCCACTCCTGCGATGCGGGAGTCCGTCGACAATTTCCTCTCCTACGAAGCTGCTCACCCTCAACTCCACACCCGCTTGCGGGAGTATTCACCACCAAACTCCCCTAACTCAGAGTGTTATGTGAAAGTATTTACCCACAAAACCACTTGCGGCAGGGGCCACTCACAACTCCCCTCCCACGGAGTGGGAGAATCCATACACAACTCCCCTCCCGCTTGCGGGAGGGGATTAAGGGGAGGGCAACAAAACTCCCACCAGCTTTCCTCAGTCAGATCAGTTCTTTTTCCCCCTCCTTAATCCTCCCCCGCGGAGCGGGGGAGGAGTTTTTCGAGTGTGTTCCTACAAAGCGGGGAAGGGGTTTGGAAATGTGTACCCGTGGAGCGGGGAGGGGATGGAAAGATGATCCCTTGCGGAGCGGGGGAGGAGTTTTTCGAGTGTGTTCCCACAAAGCGGGGGAGGGGTTTAGGAATGTGCACCCGCAGAGCGGGGAGGGGATGGAAAAGTGATCCCTTGCGGAGCGGGGGAGGGGTTTTTCG
>CAZNDM010000045.1:0-4167 GCA_964571845.1 uncultured bacterium
CCCCCGAAGGGGAGTTTCGCCCACGACTTGCATGGCTAAGACACGCCGCCAGCGTTAGCCCTGAGCCAGGATCAAACCCTCCACAGGGAATACGCTCTCTTTCTCCTTCACCAGAAACATACCACTTCTCTTTCAAATATCCTTTTCGTTAAGGCGTATTTATATTAACACCGCCCCCTGAGTTTGTCAACCCTTCAACTCCCCCATCCACTAAACCCCGTACTCTCCTGCATTTATATTCCCACACTGATTCACCCCCTTTTAAACATCCCTTATTCCCTTCTCCCCTCATCATCTCTCCCCCTCATATTTCTTAAATAATAATGTCGCGTTGTGACCACCAAATCCAAAAGAATTTGATAATGCATACCTCACTTCCCTCTCTATCGGCCCATCTGGAACATAGTAAAGATCACATTCGGGATCCGGATTCTCGTAATTCCTCGTCTTATGAATCTTCCCCGTCACAATACTCATTATAGCTGCTATCGCCTCCACTCCGCCTGCCGCACCAAGCAGATGCCCTATCATGGACTTGGTCGATGATATGGGTATCTTGTATGCATAATCACCAAAAACCTTCTTTATTGCCAGTGTCTCCACTTTATCATTCAAAGGCGTGGATGTACCATGAGCATTTATATAATCTACCTCTTCGGGTGATATCCCCGCCTCTTTTATCGCATATTTTATGGATAAAGACGGTCCCTCTGCATTGGGCTCAGGCGCAGTTATGTGATACGCATCCGCCGACGACCCGTATCCCACAATTTCGGCATATATCCGCGCACCTCTCCTTACTGCATGCTCATAATCCTCAAGCACAAGTATCCCCGCACCCTCTCCCATCACGAATCCATCCCTATCCCTGTCAAAAGGTCTTGACGCCCTATCCGGCTCATCGTTTCTCGCAGACAGAGCCTTCATATTTGCAAATCCAGCAAGGGCAAGTGGTGTGAATGGAGCCTCACTCCCACCAGTTATCATCACATCAGCCTCCCCCCTGAGTATCATCCTGTATGATTCCCCGATGGCATGACTGGCTGATGCACAGGCTGAAACAACACAGAAGTTTGGCCCCTTAAAACCATATTTTATAGAAACATAACCACCTGCAATATTGGGAATCATCATGGGGACAAGAAACGGACTAACCCTCCCCACACCCTTGGCTTTCATGACCTCAAATTCTCTGCCAAGAGTTTCGATTCCACCAATCCCTGATGCGATCAAAATACCAACCCTATACCTGTCGTAATTTGACTTCAAAAGGCCGGAATCATCAATCGCCTCACCCGACGCATAGAGCGCGTACTGAGTAAACCTGTCCATCCTCCTGACTTCTTTTTTCTCAATTCTCTCTGTGGGATCAAAATTCTTGACCTCTGCCCCAATCTTTACGCTGAATTCGGAAACATCAAAACGTGTGATGATGTCAACTCCGTTGTCCCCTCTTAAAAGTGCGTCCCAGAAATCCTGGACATTATTTCCGATGGGGGTCACAGCCCCCATACCTGTTATGACGACTCGCTTTTTCATTTCAATTTTTCTTCAATATACCTCACCGCATCTCCGACTGTCACAATCTTCTCAGCATCTTCGTCCGGGATCTCTATGTTAAACTCTTCCTCTATCCTCATGACAAGTTCCACCACATCGAGAGAGTCTGCGCCGAGATCCTCCTGAAACTTAGCCTCAAGCTTCACCTGGTCGGGGGAAACTGAGAGCTGATCAACAATTATATCCCTCAGTTTTTCAAATATATCCATCTTTAGACCTCCTTGAAAATTAAAATGAAAGTGCCGAGGAGGGGACTCGAACCCCTACGGATGTTACTCCACTGGGTCCTGAACCCAGCGCGTCTGCCAATTCCGCCACCTCGGCCTGTGACTGACCTATTATAATTTCCTTTTTTTCTACCTGTCAAGGTCATTTCCCGTTTATCACTATCTCGTATCTTACTTCGGCAAGTGCCTTAAACATTGGGGTTACAGAACAAAATTTATTCTGCGATAGCTCGACCGCTCTCTCAACCCGCTCCCTCGGTATATTCTCTCCCTTCAGGATAAATCTCAGAACAACGTCCTTGTAGTGACGCGGATGCCTCTCTCTTCTCGTACCTGTTATCTCCACACGAAAATCATCCGGGAACACATTAAACTTCTTCAGAATAGCGATAACATCCATCGCCGTACATCCCGCATAGGACATAAGCAGGAGCTCCATGGGACGGGGAGCAGAATCGTTTCCCCCCTCCTCCACTGTTGCATCCATCACTATTGCATGACCTGAATTTGCCCTTGCGACAAAGGTCATTCCGTTTACCCATTGTGCTACTGCGTTTACAACTTTTTCCTTGGACATTTGCTCTCTCCTTTTAATACAGATCTGATAGCCAGAAGTTGCCCCTCTCCCGAAATTTTTCCACGAACTCTTCTCTATCCATGAAACCCTCGTCAAGGAGAGCAAACATCATAGAATAGGTCCCCCGTGGTATGAGCTCCACATTGCTGATCCTGGATTTTTCGTAGTTTGAAAGATTTATAAAGATCCTCTGAAAACTCCCCCTCTTTCGAAGCTCCGGGACAAACAGGGCAAGATCTTCGTCAGGTGTCAGTGAAGCAAACTCAAGAACCTCAATGGTATTTTTAAACTCTCTTGCCCTTATGTATCCGGTAATGCCATCCTTCCCAACAGCCATTAAAAAAAGCCATGTATCCTCATTAAGGTACGCAAAGGATCTCATCAGCCAGTCCCTGCTTTTTACAACCGGTCCTATAAGAGGACGATTGTAATCGGCATGAATCCTTAAAATATCATCTACATAACGGGGCATAAAGGTAAGGATATGCTTTCCATTGGGAATACTCCCAACCTCCCCTATCTCATAATAGGGGTATGTAACCCTGAAATACTCTGCCTTTGCATAAAAATCAAATATTGATGTGAAAAGGGTGGCGACCTGAAAACCTCTCTCTTTTGCCACCCTGTTGGTATCTCTAACTATCTGCAGGCCAAATCCCCTACCCTGAAAATCAGGATCTGTGGCAACTGAGCCTATTCCAGCGTTCTTAATCTTTTTTCCCTCAAACCATATCTCAGATGGAAAAATCTCGACAGTGGAAACTATCTCGCCATCGAGAACGAGCACGCGAGTCTGCCAGAAATCGTAGTCATGTTTTCCAATGGTCGTTCTCCTGATAAAATAGTCGGCTCGCGTGCGTCTGAATGCCCTATCGAGGATAAAAAATACCCTCTCTAACTCGCGCTCGTCTTTTACAGACCTGATTTCAACCATCAGGAAAAGAGATTAAACTACTTTCTGAACCTTACGAAGGCACTTGGTACAGACTCTAACTCTCTTCTTTTTTCCATTCTCGATGATAGTTACCCTATGAAGATTGGGCTTCCATCTCCTCTTGGTCAAATTATGTGCGTGACTCACATGATGACCTGTAATTGGACCCTTACCGCAAATATAACACCTTGCAGCCATAGTGATAACCTCCCTGGATAAAAGTTGGTCTGTTATTATAAATGTATGCCACTCTTCTGTAAACTTCTCCCACCGGAGTTGTTCGAAAAAACTGGCTTATGGAAGAGAGAATTTTCTAACATCTCGATCTTGCGAAGTAATGAGGTTAAAAAGCATTTTTTTCTGCCACGCCTCGAAGAGGCGTGGCAGAAAACTGAAGAAGGACAGAAAGTAGTTTTGACACACAAGAGCATTATGGCTTTCACACCCCCAACTTGTAGAATTGATTTCCCCATTACTCATCTTAATCATGGATGTGGAGATGGGTTTTCTTCAATCTCGTCCCTCACCTTATAAATGTTACACGAAAAATTGGGGTGGGAACAGAAAGTGCAGATCCGAGAGAGAAAAGCAGGTGGGACTCATTTTGCCCTCTCCCTAATCCCGTTCCGTAAAGTCGGAGGGGAGGTCCGGGGAACTTCCGCAAGTCAGGAAGGAGGTGTAGATAGATTCACACAAGTTGAAAGGAAGTTGTCGGTGAGCCCTCCCGCAAAGCGGAAGAGAAACCAGTCAATAGGCTTTCATTATGTTTTTGCTTCTTTTACACGGGATGCATAAAAAATCTTGCCCTTACAGTGCGGAAGTGCTGTTGCGGAAGTTTACCTTCAAACCCCTCCCCCGCAGCACTTTTC
>CAZNDM010000046.1:0-4439 GCA_964571845.1 uncultured bacterium
TATAATACAACAGATTTCAGTTGAGCCAAACACTCATGGTATTATTTTTGGACTCGATAAACCAGTTGGAGGGATTTTTCCATTCAGAGTTTATGCTACAAGAAGTTTAAACTTCAAAACAGATTTTTATGGAAGACTGAAGTATGATATTTATTCTATAAATTCTGATTTACTTCCTGATAGTGTCGCCAGTCAGAATCTTGTCTATGTGCCGGCTTCTCTCAAAGACACTTTAAGGAAGTTATTTAAAGGCTTTTATGACATGCCAGAAAAAATGGCTTACAAACTCATTCTGTATTTCAGATCAAGATTCAGGTATTCTCTAAATTTTTCTATTCCTGAAGGAGAAAATCCAGTTCTCTATTTTCTCACGAAATCCAGGGTCGGCCATTGTGAACTATTTGCGACATCATTTGCTCTGATTCTGAGAAGCTTTGGCATGCCGACAAGACTTGTGGGTGGTTATCTCGGTGCAACTTATAGCAAGATTGGTGGGTATTACATAGTTCGAGAAAGGGATGCTCATACATGGGTTGAAGTATTTATAAGAGGGAAAGGATGGGAAAGATTTGACCCGTCTCCACCTATTTCAAGAAAGAACAGGCCCATTTTTAATGTTTCGTTGTTATTAGATTATGTAAAACTTATGTGGTACAATCATGTAATAAACTACGATGTTTATTCCCAGCTCGGGATGATCGAGGGTATTTCCCGAAATGTGAAATTCAATCCATATCTACCTAAGATCCGAAAAGAAAAGAAATTTTTTGGCCTGATACTTCTCACTTTTGGGCTAATTGTTGTTTTGCTGATAGGAATTAAAAAATTGAAAAGTAGAGGGACATTCTACGAGGAATCTCTTAGATTGGTCAGGAATATAGGCGTAGAGAAAGATCCGTCGGAAACACCATCAGAGTTTCAGCGAAAGATACCAGATGGTGAAGTGAGGAAAATTTTTGGAGAGATAACAGAGATTTACCTGAAGATTGAGTACGGGAAAAAAGATGTTCCCTTCGACGAGAAAAAGCTCATCAAAAGATTGCGTGAAGCGGTTAGAAAGGCAAAGAGAGCAATTTAAAAACATTAATAGGTACTTTTCTGACATTATAATTTGCCTTCTATGAAAAGTTTTAAGGAGCTGTACTATTCATTACCACGGTTGAGAGAGCTTGCATTTTCCGGACCACCGTTACAAAGGTGGAGGGAAAAATCGGTCAGAAGTTTCATTGAGATACTTAAAATAATTGGAAAAAGAGGCGGGAGAATACTTGAGGTAGGCTGTGGGGCAGGATTTCTCTCAAGACGTATAGGGAAATTTTTCCCTGAATTTGAGGTACTTGGTGTTGATATATCTTGTGAATTGATTAATTGGGCAAAAAATAAAAATAGCCTTCCAAATGTCAGATTTGAATGTAAAAATTTTCTTGAGGTTCAAGAGAGGTATGACGTTATTGTGATGATGGAAGTTTTTCCTGTATTGGGCGAAAATCATGAAAGATTTATTAAGAAAATGTATGCACTACTCAACGAGGGGGGCTTGGGAATAGTGACTCATTTAAGACCTGCACTTTACTCTAAATTCTTCAGAAAGTTATGGGGACTCATGAAGGTTGGAGAAATAACTTCTGTTGAGCCTGAAGATTTTCTCAAAATGGTTGAGATAAACGGTTTTTCGGCTTACTATTATTCACTTGATTATCTGGAGGGAAAGTATATAGTGGTGATGCGGAGGGGTGGCCGAGTGGATGAAGGCGCGCGATTCGAAATCGCGTATCCCCGTAAAGGGGATCGTGGGTTCGAATCCCACCCCCTCCGCCATAATAGCAAGGAGTCTCAATATGGATGAGGTTGTGGAGAAGTTAAAAATTCAGTATAACCTTGATGAAGAACTCGCAAAAATCCTATATGAGCGGGGACTTAAACATCCGGATCTCATTCCTGTAACTTTTGAGCCGGATGTAAAAAATCTGACGCAGCCGGAGGGGTTAATAGATATTTCAAAGGCAGTGAGGAAGTTGCTTACTGCAATCGGGAGACGTGAAAAAATTTGTGTGTGGGGACATGAAGATGCTGATGGTGTTACTTCAACTTATGTCCTCAGAACCACCATAGATTTTCTTGGAGGTATCACCACCTATTATATACCTTCAAAAGCAACTGAGGGACATGGACTTTCGAGGAAAGGTCTTGAAATCGTTAAAAATCAGGGAGTCAAATTGATTGTTACCGTTGATAGTGGTATGGGGTCAGTAGAAGAAGTAGAGATTGCGCGTGACATGGGGATCGACGTAATCGTTACTGATCATCATGAAATTCCCAGCAAATTACCTGATACGGTTGTGATTAACCCCAAGCTTGGTGGTACAAGTTTCCCATATCTTGCAGGTGTGGGGGTTGCCTTTAAAGTGGCTTGGGCACTCCTCAAAGTGTATAAAGGATGGAACGTCGATCAGATTGTTGAGAGAAAACCTGATCTCCTTGTGATGGCCTCTATAGGGACACTTGCAGATCGCGTGCCTCTGTGGAATGAAAATAGGGCCCTTTATCTCAAGGGACGTGAGTTGTTTGAAACCTGGAATCATCCTTTTAAAGATGCCTACGTAGACCTCAGAGGTGAGGAACCGGAATTTGATATAGTGGTCAGTATAGCCTCTGCAGGTAAATCTATTGATGGCGTTAATCCCTCTGCTGAGCTATTTTTTAGGCGGGATAAAGAAGAAATAAAGTCAATACTCGAGAGACTCCTGAATGATATTGAAACCTGGCAAACTGAGACTGAGGAGCTTTTACAGAAGGCACTCGGGAAGATTAGTAGAGTAAGAAATTATATCTTGCTCGATATGGAAAACACTGAGCCAAGATATCTTGGATTTCTGGCCTCAAAACTTAAAGATAGATTCGGCGTTCCAACAATTGTGATGGGCAGAAAAGCCGACGGCACGGTTGCAGCAGAAGTTCGGGCTCCCAAAGGCTTCAATTCTCTTGACTTACTTAACTATCTCTCGGACCTATTTATCGATTACGGAGGGCATAAACTTGCGTCAGGGTTCAGCATGAGAGAAGAAAATCTTCCGCACCTTGTCGAAGACACAGAGATATTTTTTAAAGAAAATGGGGAGACAATTCTCCCTTATGATCTTGAAGTTGATTTTGAGAGATTCAAACATTTGCTTCCACAGCTTGAGATGTTGTCATCCAATGGTGTGGACTTACAGGTTAAAATTAACGAGGTCAGGATTTCTGAGATAAAACAGCTTGTGATTGATGGGGTGCTTTATGATCCAGAAAGTAGATTGTCAGACCTTTTGCTTGATAAGAAGGCTTCTGTGATCGTCTCATTTTTTAATGGTAATCGCATCATAATGGATGTCCTTCCAGAGCAATTATGAAGAAATTTAAAAATTCCTGGAATGACAGGAGGTTTAGTTGAATTCCGCCAACATTTTTGATTTTGTCATATTGCTTAGACCCACTTTATTACTGCCAGTTTGGGCATTTTTATTTCTTGGATATTTCTGGGCCGCTCGTCTTCCTTATATCGGATTTGAGATCCATTTCCCTCAGAAGTTCTCTTTGATTTCAGTCTCTTACACACTTCTTATGGGAGGGGCCTACGTAATTAATCAGATAACGGATAAGGAGACAGACAGGATCAATCGGAAACTATTCCTTATTGCAGACGGGATTATACCGGTTAAAACCGCTTTAATATACGCAGTAGTTCTTGAAATAGTGTCTTTCTCCCTTGCTATCAGAATTGGCATGGATTTTCTTTTAATCTGGGTGGTATCTTTTTTGCTTACCCTCGCCTATTCTATTCCACCTGTAAAACTTAAAGGAAAACCAATAGTTGATATGATGGCGAATGCCTTTGGTTATGGATTGTTGAATTTTCTTGCAGGGTGGATCTCAGTTGGACAGCTGGATTCCAGTGCATATTTACATTCAATACCGTATGTTTTCTCTGTAGCAGGTGTTTACATGAGTACGACAATACCAGATATTGAAGGTGACAAAAAAGCGGGTGAAATCACCTCGGGTGTCTTCTTTGGTCCCAGGTTAACTGCGGTACTTGCATTTCTTCTGGTCTTTTTTGCCCTTGTCACAGGATTTATAGCCAGTGATTACATTGTTGTGGTTGTCGCCACCCTGTCTCTTCCGTTTATTGCGTCTTCAATTTTTAACATTGAGGGACTACATGTGAAACTCGCTTACAGAGTCCCTGGGGGACTTATCCTTCTCTATCTTTCTTTAAGATTTTTACCTCTCCTTATTCTTGGTGTTTTGACTTATTTTGGACAGAAGCTTTATTATAGATGGCGTTTCAACCTTGATTATCCTTCACTCACAGGGAGGTAAAATGCTGAGAACCCATACTTGTGGAGAATTGCGAAAAAATAACGTAGGTGAGAATGTTACACTCGCTGGTTGGGTCAGAA
>CAZNDM010000047.1:0-3600 GCA_964571845.1 uncultured bacterium
CCTCCTTTACTCTCCCCCAAAGCAAAGCTTTGGGGGAGGGTTTTGAGAGTGTCGCCAGCAGTATGAGAGAAGGATCACCCACAACCTCCCCTCCCGTTTACGGGAGGGGATTGAGGGGAGGGGAAAAAAGTACCACCAGCTTTCCCCTGTCAGATCCACTCTTTCTGCCCCCTCCTTTATCCTCCCCAAAGCAAAGCTTTGGGGAGTTTGAGAGTGTCGCCAGCAGTATGAGAGAAGGATCACCCACAAACTCCCCTCCCGCTTTGCGGGAGGGGATTGAGGGGAGGGTAAAAGACCACGACTTGTTTTTCCTGTCAGATCTGCTTTTTACCCCTCCTCAAACCTCTTCGAGGCACGGGAGTATATTGAGTGAAGGATTTCAAATACACCCACCTGATTGTCAAAGGTAATCTTTTCTTTCCCGCCTGGGTGTATTTTAACCATCATCGGAATTAGTGGATGAAAACTAACCTCATTCATCCAGCTCAATTTTCCCGTCAGTATATTATGGGAGCTTGTAAAAACTTTTTGATTACACTGGCGTTGATTTTGAGCGTAGTTGTAAGAACCGAGGGGGGCGGCGCCGAAGGCGCCGCCCCCCTCGGTTAACCACAAGCTGTCAGTTCTCGCTCGTCCTACTTCATGCCTGGAGGGACCAGTCTTGCTGGTATTTTAAGTCCCTGCTCTTTGAAATATCTGTATGCTCCAGGATGGAGTGGTACCGGCAAACCATTCAATGCATTTTCAAGTTTTATGTGTTTGGCCGCTTTGTGGATCTTGTACATATAGGGAAGGTTCTCAAACAGAGTTTTTGTCAGGGTATATACAATATCTGGATCGAGGTCGTCTTTGACAGCGAGGAAGTTTACAAAGAACGCAGATTTGACCGGTTCATTTTGATTGGGATATGTGTTTGCAGGAATGATAAACCTGTTCCAGAGTCCGGGATACTTTTTATTGAGCATTTCAAGATGTTTATCGGTAAATTCGAGGATTTTAACTTTTACATGTGGGGTGGCGAAGAGTCTTGTTACAGCAGATGTCGGAATGCCTGCTGTGAAGGATCCACCATCAGCCTGTCCGTTTATAATAGCATTTGCAGCTTCATTATAACCAAGGTAAACGGGTTTTATGTCTTTCATAGGATCAATTCCAATGGCTCTGAAGCAGAGTTTAGTCGATGCCTCTGTACCTGAGCCACTGCGTCCCACAACAAATTTAGTACCCTTTATGTCGTCGAGAGTACCGGTTTTTACCTTCTTTCCAACAAGGATATATTGCTCTACATTGGGCCACAGTGAGGTAATGGCGAGAAAGTGCTTTTTCGGATGACCCTTGAATGGTCCGAGACCGTTGAGAGCAAGGTAAGTTGTTGGTGCCTGAAGGATAGCAAGTTCAGCTTCGCCTGTTTCCAGAAGTTGAATATTTTCAACGGATCCTGCGGATGACTGGGCAGCGACCCTAATGCCCTTTTTCTTGAGTTTTGTTGTCCAGAGAGTAGCCATTCCAACGCCCACTGGGTAGTAGGTTCCGCCGGTGGTTGCAGTGGTGATAATTAGAGAAACTTTCTTGCCTGCAAAACCGGCACTTGGCAGGACCAATAAGAGTCCAAGTACAGCTGCAACAAGTTTTTTCATATGCATACCTCCTTTTTAATTTTATGCATAATTTATAAATCGGTTTTGAAAATCTGTCAATTGTAAAAAATTTAATAAAATTTAAAACACTTTTTAGTTTTGACCGATGCGGATTTTAATATGAATTCGTGAAAATTTGTCTAAAGAAGGTTAAACTCGAATAATTCACAGGGTTGAGTATATATGAGAACAGCGGTATTTCCGGGTTTGTAAGATTTCAAAAAGTTCTCAACGAGGTTCGGATCACGATCAGGAAGAAGGGGTGCGAAATAGCGAGGTTTTATTGAATTTAATAAGTAGAGAATTTGATCATTAGAATTTTTGGTAATAGGTAGCATTGCTATGTCAATTCTACGGGGAAAGAAACGCTTTAAATCATCAAGGACTGTTTTGATTCTGTTTCCCACAGTATGCAGAAATTCGTAATTACAGTAAAAAAATCTGTATTTTTCCCTCTTTATCATAACCGAATACCCGGATGTACTAATTTTATACTGGGTTAATTCAAATGCATTATGAAGATTTTGAGTGTGCTTAAAATCTGTAGTTTTTTGATTTTTAAGGGGTAGTTTAACGATTTTTGGACGAGTATCTGTTTCTATGTTGCATGTATCTGAGCTTCCGAAAGTGAACATGGTGTTGTCCATAAGGAGGGCAACATTTTCTTTATCAAGATACCAGAAATCAACTTTCATAACTCTTTCGAGTATAAAATTTTTACAGGATAAGTCAAGTCATGTGTGTTTTTTATGAGAATATATCGATTCTCTGAGATCCAGATCTGATCGGGTGTCTGAGATCCAGATCTGAATGGTTGTCCACCCAATTTTGTGAGTGTAAATTTTTGACGGGGTTGAAGATCGTTGGTAAAATCGCTGTTTTAAAAGGAATTTTCAACTTAAAACTTTTCCCTAAAACACCGTGTCTGGCGCGATTAGTGGAAGATGATTTTAAAGTGAGCCGTAGAAAAAATTTGAATGGTTTTCAAATGGAATGATTGGGTACCTGTTTACGGAATAATTTGTAGAACAAGATACCGGAACGAGCAAAGAAAGTTGATTAAACACCTGTATTTGTTTAAGGGGGTATATGGAAAAATAATTAATGAGGGAAATACCAAACGGTACCTGTTTGTGGATAGGTTTGATGTTTTATTGTAGTATTCTCCAGCTTTCTTTTCAAAAAGGGGAATTTTTGATGTGATTTTTATTGTCTTTTCTTGCTCAGCGATTCGTGATAATTTATTAACCGGTATGCAGAAACTATTGGGTTTTCAGTATTTGCGTCAATGGTGAATGGGCCTCTATGGGATGATGCTATTGCAGAAATACGGAAGTCGAGCTTGTATGGGTATGCCGGCCGCAGGCCTCTATGGGATGATGCTATTGCAGAAATCAAGGCCGCTTTGAAGGATACCGGTGAATGTTTCTCTAAGAACAGCAGGGAAGTTCCCAGATCTTACGCCAGAAGATACTTATTCAATCTGGAAAATGTCTTGGTGTGAAAAGGCAGGTTCTGGTTGCCGAGTTGAACCAGAAGATATTTACTCAATCTGGGAATGTCTCTCTAAGAACAGAGAGTGTTTGAAAAACATTTTACCAGTGAATAATTCCACTTTAATTTGCGGAAAAACTCTCCTTATTCCTATCTCATGCTTGCAAAATTTCGTTTCGTGGAAAAGATTACGTCCAACTTCCCTTCCCGCTAAGCGAGAAGGATCACTTACAACCTCCCTTCCCGCTTGCGGGGATGGCCAGCTCGCAGGGTTTACCCCACAAAGCCCTGGTCACTTACAATCTCCTTTCCCACTTGCGGGAAGGGTAATGGCAACGACGGAACTCTCTATGGAGATGTGGTCTCCTTTCCCACTTGCGGGAAGGGCGCTCCCAGTTCCCCTCCCGCTGTGCGGGAGGGGAATGAGGGGAGGGTGATGGAGCTCTCCATTTCCTTCCAGTTAGATCTG
>CAZNDM010000048.1:0-4462 GCA_964571845.1 uncultured bacterium
TGGAGGTTTTAATCATGCGAAGTGATGTTTTTCGTTCTTTCGAAAAGATGCCAGCAAGGGCATTGATGTATGCAACTGGACTTTCTCCTCTCGACATCGAAAAACCTTTAATTGGAATTGTTTCCAGTGCCACCGATCTTGTTCCTGGCCATGCAGATATGATCAATCTTGAAAGATTCATTGAAAGGGGAGTTGCTGAAGCAGGAGGCACTCCCCTGATAGTCCGGGTTCCCGCTATCTGTGATGGAATTGCTATGGGGCACGAAGGGATGAAATTCTCCTTACCCCTGAGAGAGGTGGTTGCCGACTCAGTTGAACTTATTGCCAACGCTCATGCTCTCGACGGGCTCGTCTTATTAACGGCGTGTGATAAAATAACACCCGGTATGCTTATGGCAGCTGCAAGATTAAATATCCCATCGATTATTGTGACTGCTGGACCCATGCTTGCAGGGAGACTCGGAAAAGAGAGACTTGATCTCGTGACTCACACATTTGAAGCGATTGGCCGATACAAAAAGGGAGAATTAACACTCGAAGACTTGAAAGAGCTTGAACTACGAGCATGTCCATCATCAGGTGCATGTCAGGGTATGTTCACAGCTAATACCATGGCCTGTCTCTCAGAAGCACTCGGTATGTCACTCCCATATACCGGAACTGCACCAGCTCCTCTGGCTGAAAAAAAGAGACTGGCAAAAATGGCTGGAAATACAATTGTAAATCTTGTAAAAAACGACGTGAAACCGAGAGACATCTTGACCCCGACGGCTTTCAGAAATGCAGTAAGAATTGATAACGCCCTTGGAGGTTCAACAAACACTGTATTACACCTTAAAGCTATTGCCGAAGAAGCAGGTGTTGACTTTGACATTAAACTTTTCGATGAAATAAGTCGAGAGACTCCAAAAATTTGCAGTATGAGACCTGGTGGTAAATACCTCATGGAGGATCTCCATTATGCCGGTGGTATTCCAGGAGTTATAAAAAATTTGTTACCCTTGATTGAATCTAACCCTACCGTTTCAGGTGTCGATATTAAAGAAATCGGTAAAAATGCTAAAATTTATGACGAGGATGTTATCCGAACCATGGATAAGCCATACTCCACGGAAGGTGGGTTGGCCATCCTATACGGAAATCTTGCTCCAGAAGGTGCTGTTGTAAAACAAAGCGGTGTAAGCAAGAAAATGTTTAAATTCACTGGTAACGCACGGGTCTTTAACAGTGAAGAAGAGGCAATGGAAGCGGTATTAAATAAAAAAATCAAACCAGGTGATGTCGTAGTAATCCGTTATGAAGGTCCTAAAGGTGGACCGGGAATGAGAGAAATGCTTGCTGTCACTGCATCCATTATCGGTATGGGACTTGGTGAATCAGTTGCTTTGATAACCGATGGAAGATTCTCTGGAGGAACTCATGGCCCGTGCATCGGACATATATCTCCTGAAGCTGCAGCTGGAGGGCCCATCGGCGTGGTGAAAGATGGTGATAAAATTAGAATCGATATCCCAAATAGGAAAATCGAGTTACTTATTTCAGACGAAGAGTTACAGGAGAGAATCAAAAATTTCAAACCTCTGAAGAAGGAGGTAAAATCTAAACTTCTAAGAAAGTATCAGAAAACTGTAACATCGGCCTCAAGAGGGGCTGTACACATAACATAAAAGGAGGTTTGTCCTATGAAGAAGTTTGGTAGTATGCTATCCATGCTGGCACTAATCGGCATGATAAGTGCCAAAACAAGAGTTATAAAGCTTGCCCATGTGGTAAACACGAAGGATTCATTCCACGTGGCAGCTATGAAATTCAAAGAGGTTGTTGAGGACAAAACACACGGCAGAATCAAAATTGAAATTCATCCGAATGCTGAGCTTGGTGACGAGAGAACTCTTCTTGAGGGAATGCAAATGGGTACCATCGACATGGGTGTAATTACTGACGGTCCAATTGCAAATTTCCTTCCTGAAATCGCAGTTTTCGAAATGCCTTTCCTGTTTGCTTCTCCGGAGGAAGCCTATGCAGTACTCGATGGCCCTGTTGGGCAAAAAGTTCTGAAAGATCTTGATAAAGTTAGACTTCACGGTCTTGCATTTGTGGAAAGAGGTTTCAGGAATATCACAAACAATGTCCGTCCTATTAAAAAGGCGTCAGATGTAAAGGGTCTAAAGATTAGAGTTATGGAAAATCCTCTCTACGTTGCAACTTTCAAAGCTCTTGGTGCCAATCCTGTTCCAATGGCATGGACAGAATGTCTAACGGCTTTGCAACAACATACAATTGACGGACAGGAAAATCCGATCGTGGTGATCTACGCTTTCAAACTTTATGAAGTTCAAAAATACATGACTCTTGATAGACACACCTATGCACCAGCGGTAATCATAATGAGTAAGAAAACCTGGGATTCTCTTTCTCCACAGGACCAGAAGATTTTTGAAGAGGCAGCCAGAATAGCGAGAGATTATGTAAGAAAATGGGACAATGACAACGAAGCAAAACAGCTTGCCTTTATCAAATCAAAAGGTATGATTGTTGAAGAGCATCCGGATCTCGAATCTTTCAGGCAGGCGGTGAAACCCGTGTACAAAAAATATGGTAAAAAGTTCGGAAAACTACTTGACGAGATACAGAAACAACTGAAAGAAATGAGGAGTAAGTAAAGTTATTTTAGGGGGGCGTCGAAGACATTTGTCTTCGACGCCCCCTAAAACACAATTCCATGAAATTATTAACAAATTTCACCAATCTACTTGACAAAATTCTTCAGGTCACTGTTTTCACACTTATTTCTGGAATGATTTTGACTGTAACACTCCAGATAGTGGCAAGGGTATTTTTTACAGCCCTATCCTGGACTGAAGAACTCTCAAGGTATCTTCTTGTCTGGAGTAGTTTCCTTGGCGCAGCTCTTGCTTATCACAGGGGGGCTCATATTGCCGTAACCTTTTTAACTGAGAGACTCTCACCAGTATCCAGATCAAAAGTTAAGATAATAGCCATAATTCTTTCTCTATTCTTCTTTATCCTTGGATTCTGGTACGGAATCGAGATGATAAAAATGCAGGTTTTTCAGGTTTCCCCATCTCTTAATCTGCCCATGAAGGATGTGTATCTTGTTATACCAATAAGTTTTGGCTTTATGATTTTCTTTTCTATTGAAAATCTCTTGGGAGTATTTTGGAAAAGAGAAGATGTCAGGTGAAATCGTTTTACTCATCATATTTGTATCCTTCATTGGATTTCTATTAATTGGTGTTCCTATTGCCATCAGTATTGGACTTTCTGCAACCATAATTTTAATTATTGGAAAGGTCCCTCTCGTGTTAATTGCCCAACGGATGTTTGCTGGTACGGACTCTTTTGCGTTAATTGCTGTACCGTTTTTCATACTTGCGGGAGACTTAATGTCGTTTGGACAAACATCAAAGTTAATTCTTGACTTTGTTGAATCTCTTCTTGGTTTTATGAGAGGAGCACTCTGGCCCATTTCTACAGTTACCGCAATGATTTTTGCAGGTATCTCAGGCTCAGGAGCCGCGGATACTGCAGCAGTGGCCTCAGCGATTCTACCTGAATTAGAGAAAAGGAAATACGATAAGGATTTTTCTGCAGCTTTGATTGCCAGTGCAGGGAGTATAGGCATCGTCATTCCTCCTTCGGTTCCAATGGTTTTATACGCCTTTATTACTTATGAATCGGTTGGAAGATTGTTTTTGAATGGATTTATACCAGGAATTTTGATGGGACTTGCATTAATTTACTTATCACTAAGGAAGGCCGTTCGGGAGGATTATGTTTCGAGTGGAGGCATCTCTATTAAAAAGATCTGGAGAACATTCAGATCAGCCTTCTGGGGTCTCATGACACCTGTTATTATTCTTGGTGGGATATTTTCAGGATATTTCACTCCTTCAGAGGCCGCAGTAATAGCTGTTGATTGGGCTATTTTTGTTTCTCTGTTTATATATCGAGACAAATCTCTTAGGGATATTACCAAAATTGTGGTACAATCAGCAATAACAGCGTCACTTGTGATGTTTTTAATAGCAACTGCCAGAATATTCGCGTGGGTCCTTGCCAATTGGAGAATTCCACTTTTAATCACAAATGGGTTATTATCTTTCACACACAACAAGTATTTACTTCTATTTGTATCAGACATAATTCTGATTATTGCGGGAGTTTTTCTCGAAACTGCGTCCATTATTATAATTTTTACGCCAATTTTCCTCGATTTGATGACACATATAGGGGTAAGTCCTTTACACTTTGGAATAATCGAAGTGATTGCTCTTGCTATAGGTATGGTGACTCCGCCAGTGGCGATTAATTTATACATTGTGAGTGGAATTACAGGGATTCCCATCGAAAGAATCAGCCGTGCCGGTCTTCCACTGGTCGCGGCGCTGTTTGTCGTCTTATTACTTGTAACCTATCTTCCATTGATCTTTCCTGGTGT
>CAZNDM010000049.1:0-3290 GCA_964571845.1 uncultured bacterium
CTGTCAGATCTGCTTTTTTTGCCCCCTCCTTGCTCCTCCCCCGCGAAGCGGGGGAGGGGATTGAGTGGAAATCCTCCCCCAAAGCCCTTTTTCGAACAGCCCCGGGTAGCTACATGAAGGTGTTTGAAAGGATTTTGCTGATTCAATCATTTACCCTTATACCCTGCAGAAAACTTGTCCTTTATTTCATCCTGCTTTATAAAAATCCTACATCCAGTTTTCCTTCAAGCTTGCAAGAAGAGAATAAGAAAAATGACCCTCTACAATCCCTCTGCGCCTCGAATATCGGGGGAGCTGATATTAAAATTTCCATGAGAAGAGGTCCACCTGATTTTTTACACCTCGAATAGGAGCCTCGAATAGGAGCGGAGATAATTTGATCGGTTTCAAATCTTTCAACCTGCTAAAAGACTTGCATTCTCTCTATCCTTGAATCTGTCTCTTGGATTTTTTCATCTGATTGAGGACAGTTTTTCCTCCGAAGATAAGAATGCCATACATCAGCATAGCAGTCAAAAAGCCGTAATTCCACGCTATTGAGGCATCGTAAAAGCCATGAAGTAAAACGGAGTACGAAAAACCTGTAAGGAGAAGTGTCTTTCTCCTCAATCCGGAGGAGGTAAATTTTGCAAGTCCCACATAATAACCTGCAATGGATCCATCAATAGCGTGCCCGGGGACAGCCGTAAATGCCCTGAGTATGCCTGTTTTCATCCCGTATGAGAGGACATAAATTACATTTTCCAGTGCAGCAAATCCGAGAGAGATGAAGGCTCCGTAAATGATACCATCGTAAACTTCGTTAAACTCCCTGTGTGGATAGAATTTTCTAACAAGAAACCAGAATTTTGCCCCTTCTTCAACAAGACCAACGGCAAATAGATAGTAAAGAAGTATTGGCATAAAACCCCTGACATCCTCTTCGGTTTTAATAAATGAATTTATGGCACATTCCAGTACACAGGCTATACCAGTAGCAATAAATCCATACATCACTGCTTTTAACAGCAGTTTTAAGGGCTCTTTGTCATATTCATCTTTTATGTAGAAAAACATCATGATGATAATTGCAGGAGCAAGGGCAACAACAATCAATTTTAACATGACAACCTCCTGTATTCCCCTATTATAAGGCAAACATTCTGTGGGTATATACGCGAAATAATTCGGTTCTTTTCTCCCGCTGGTTAACTTTGAACTCAAAGTCGGGGGAATCTATTGAGCTTGTGTCTGTAACCCTCCAGGGTGCTTCATTTCAGGCTTCTTGAAATATGGGTCATAAGTAATTATAATTCCCTGAAATCCGGATATTGAGGGGTGTCATCATGGATAAAATAATTGACAGAATAAAAGGGCCAGAAGATGTAAAGAAGTTGAGCTATGAGGAGCTTGAGATCCTTGCCGCTGAGATAAGGGAATTCATGCTGGATGTTCTTTCAAAAGTGGGAGGGCATGTGGCGCCAAATCTTGGTGCCGTAGAGCTTACTCTGGCACTTCACTATGTTTTTGACAGCCCCAGGGATAAGCTTGTCTGGGATGTGGGACACCAGGCGTATCCACACAAGATAATCACAGGTAGAAAAGAAAGTTTTCACACAATAAGGCAGTATGGTGGCATAAGTGGTTTCCTCAGGAGGGATGAATCACCACATGACATTTTTGGAGCGGGTCACGCATCCACATCTCTGTCTGCAGCTCTGGGAATTGCAGTTGCCCGTGACCTCAAAAAAGAGAATTTTAAAGTTGTGGCAATCATAGGCGATGGCGCACTCACAGGCGGTATGGCTTTTGAAGCCCTGAATAATATTGGTGCCCAGAAGAGAGACCTCATTGTTGTTCTCAATGACAATGAGATGTCAATTGCAGAAAATATAGGTGCCCTTTCAAACTATCTTGTTAAACTCAAAACTTCCAGAATTTACAACAGGATGAAAGAAGATGTCTGGGAGTTGCTCGGAAAACTGCCGAGCTCAACCCTATCCTACAGAACACGAGACCTGATTAGAAGGGTAAAAACAGCACTCGAAAACTTTGCTGTTCCCACTTTGATGTTTGAGGAGCTCGGTTATAAGTATGTGGGACCTATTCACGGGCATGACATCAAACAGTTGATTACAACATTCAAGAGAGTTAAAAACCTTAAAGGTCCTGTTCTCGTCCATGTTTTAACCAGGAAGGGCAAAGGGTACAAGCCTGCTGAGGAGAGGCTTGAGCTCTTCCATGGACTTGGGCCTTTCCACAGGATCACGGGTGAACCGGTAAAGAAACCCGGTCCTGCAAAATGGTCGAAAGTTTACGGCCAGACTATCGTCGAACTTGCTGAAAAAGACGAGAAGATCGTTGCCATCACTGCGGCTATGACCCTTGGAACAGGGCTTGATCTTATGAGGGAGAAATTCCCCGAAAGACACTTTGATGTGGGGATTGCTGAACAACATGCAGTTACATTTGCTGGAGGACTTGCGATCGAAGGGTACAAACCATTTGCAACGATTTACTCAACATTTCTCCAGAGAGCTTATGATCAGATTATTCATGACATCGCTTTACAGAACCTCCCTGTGAAATTCGCAATTGACAGAGCCGGACTTGTGGGCGAGGATGGACCTACGCACCATGGTGCCTTTGATATCTCATACCTCAGACTCATTCCCAATATGGTTATTATGGCACCGAAGGACGAAAATGAATTCAGGGACATGATTTACACGGCTTCGATTTACGATAGGGGCCCCATTGCCTTCAGATATCCTCGAGACAGAGTTCTTGGTCTTGAACTTAAGAAGACCTTTGACGAGATTCCCATTGGCACATGGGAGGTTTTGAAAGAGGGAAACGATATCGCAATCCTTGCAGTGGGAACGATGGTCTATCCGGGACTTGAGGCTGCAAAGGAACTCGAGGATGAGCTTGGCACATCCATCAAGGTTGTTAATGCAAGGTTTGTCAAACCCATGGATCGAGAGGTCCTCTTCCAGCTCGTTGATTCTGGTATCAGGAAGATCGTAACAATAGAAGAGAATGCTCTTATAGGTGGATTTGGTGATGGGGTGCTTGAATTTCTAAACGAAATCGGTCACCATATCGATGTTTTGAGACTCGGAATTCCCGATAAATTTATAGAACATGGACCGAGAAAGGTTCTCCTTCAGAAAATAGGACTTGATAAAAAGGGCATAAAGGAGAGCATCAAAAGCTTTCTTCTTGGCTATTCGGGGGTGAGTGAATGGCACTCTGCGAAGAGTGTAAAGTAAGAGAAGCCACCGTACTTTATGTGGAAATTGTTGACG
>CAZNDM010000050.1:0-82818 GCA_964571845.1 uncultured bacterium
AAGGCTCAGTACGGAGGTAGTTTAAGAGCGATTACCCCACAGAGCTTAGCGATGAGGAAGTTTGAAGAGAATCGTCACCAAAGAGCTTAGCGAGGAGGCGATTTAAGAGAAATTTCCCACAGAGCTTAACGGGAGGGTTGAGAGGAATCTTCCATCACAAAATTTAGCTCCCCTACGGAGCTTAACAGGGGCGGTTTGAACGGAATCCTCCCCGATAGTAATAAATGGGGGAGATGTTAAAAATTTCTCCTTTCCCCGGAGTATCTTTCGAACGGCTTCTGTGACTGTGGATTTTCAGAAAAAAACATACTTTTCCCAAAAATCAAACACTCTTTCAATAAAATGCGGCGAGAGCGGAGCTGAAATTGATTATCTTTTGGCCTATAAGTCCCGAAGAATCCTTTCTGTATTTTCTGCCTCGAAGAAATTCTGGGTTTGTTCAAAAACGGATTTTGATTTTTTCAGATACTCTTTTGCACGACTGCGTTGTCCGAGTCGGGCGTATGCAATTCCGAGATAGCGGAGGAGTAGTCCTTTTTCCCATAAGTATCCGTCTTCCTCTGCAATTTTAAGAGCCTTTTGGGCTATCTGGATCGTCTCCTCAGCTCTTCCTGTGTGGAGCAGGAATTCGGCAGCGAAAAAGTAATAGCTATAATCATCCTCGTAACGAGGTTTCAACCTTTTATAAATTTTCCCTGCTTCGTCTATCTTGCCCGTTTTGAGATAAAGGTATCCCCTGAATGAATCTGCCTCACCTGGCAGATACGATGACAGCTTCTCGGCATAAACTTCGAGGTTTGAAAGGGCTTTCATAGCTTGCTCGTACTTTCCCCACCTGATGTAGTTGTAAACCATTCCATGCCACAGGTGGTACGACAGGAAATCACTTTTTACATGAAATTTGTTCTTTAAAAGCCCATTTTTAAGCAAATTTTCTGCATTTTCAAATTCTCCAATCATGGAATAGGCATAACCAAGATCGATGTATATGATGACCATTCCCTTTTCATCTCCAATTTTTTCCTTTGCTTTCAAAGCCCTCTCAAACCACTTTATCGCCTCCCTTTGATAACCGTGCCTCGACCAGATAAGGCCGATGTTTACAAGAATAGTGGCCTCTCTAACAAGGTCACCAATCTCTCTCGATATCTTTAAAGCTTCTTTCAAATAAGAAAGTGCAAGATCTGTCTCTTTGATGTAGTAAACCCCGAGAGCGGATAGAGATAACAGTCTATCCAGAGGTTTAATATTCTGCTCGAGGAAGCTCTTCAGTCTTTCAAGGCACTCCTGTATCTGAATGTTGTGAATCCTCGTCGCGTAGTTGATGACAGTGACACAGAAGCTTATTTCAATAGCAGGGTCCTCACACCTTTTTATACTATTTTTAAGCTCGCTATACAAAACCTTTGCCTTTTCAAATTCTCCCGTGTCGATCAAGAGACCGAAAAGGTGGATCTTATAAGTGAGTTTTTTCTCCCTCTTTCGCGAGATTTTTATCAGTTTTTTAAGTGATTCTCTCGCACTTTCGAGATCACCCTTCAGGATACCGAGCCTGTACTTTAAAACGAGTGATTCTGAAGGTTTTAGATAATTTTCAGCCAACCGTATGTAGTGTGAAGCCCTTTTGAGCTCACCTATCTCGAGATAACCCTCAGCCATGAGTCTGTATAATCTGCCGGATGCCCTGATCCTTTTATCCACATTTTTGAGAGCTTCTTCTGCGATATCGAAAAACTTGATGGCATCTTTGATGTAACCTCCTGAGAGGTATTTCTCCCCAATTTTTAAAGCCGTTCTGTACGCCCTGTCCCATATCCCTGCCCGCAGATAACAGATGGCACGAACCTCATCTGACTCACCAATCTTTTCAAGAGCCTTTGAGAGTTTTGCATACATCAACTGTCTGGTGGTTTTACTGATGCTGTTTCGAACCGCCCTTTTCACAATTCCGTGGACAAAATCAAACCTGCCAGCCTCTGTTTCCTTCAACCAGCCTGAAGATACGAGGTTTTCAAATATCTTTGCAATTGTTTCCGGGTCCATATCAAGAAGTTTCTCAAAGATCCAGGAGTTCACTTCTCCATCCAGGAGTGAAGAATAGAGCAGAATTGATTTAACATTGTCAGGTAGTCTTCTCAAATGGGACACTACGAGTTCCTTCACAATTTCCGGAATAGCGAGTTTTTCGGGGTTAACTATAAACCAGCTTCTCTCAAATTCAATCAGGATTCCGCTTTTCAGGGCTTCCTTCAGTATGAGTTCAAGCAGGTATGGGTTTCCCCCTGATTGTTTCTGGAAAAATTCTATTAATTGTCCATTTATCGGAGAGGATAGATAGTACTGGAGAAATTCGGAAGTCGTTTTTTCATCAAAAGTTTTGAGCTTTATTCGATAGATAAAACCATCCTTTTCGAGCTCGATTATGGAGTCTCTGAAACTTTCAGGGATATCACCGGGCCTGAAACTGAGGATCACGCCTCTACCGGGTTTTAAAGTTGTAATTATCTCAAGCAAATCCTCGAGTTCTTCAGCATTTAAATTATGTATGTCTTCGTAAATAACGACGGTCGCGTCACTAACAGGAATTTTTCTGTATCTGCGGTGCGGAAGAAATCTAATGACCCTGTAATTATAGCCCAGTAGTTCAATAAATTTGAAACCCTCCCGGATGAAGGCTGACTTGCCTATGCCTGGCGGACCTTCAACTGTTATCACCTTTGATGAACCATTGCCGACCTCAACGAGCTCCCGTCTCAGTCGCATGAGCTCAAATCTCCTGTCAATAAACTTTTTCTCATCCATCTGATACGAGATGAGATCGCGGTGCCTTTTGTTTTTAAATAGACTCATGTCTGCTTTGCGAAGGAGCTCCTGGACATTCTCTCCGTCTTCAGGGAAAGCAGCTATTCCTGCACTGAATGATACATGAATGGGAGGATCGGTATTAAATGTCTCCATCTCGAGCAGGTTTTTGATCCTTTCAACGACCTTTCTTGCACTTTCTCTGTCAGCTTCAGGGAGAAGGATAATGAACTCGTCCCCGCCGTAGCGCACGAATATGTCCCGCTTTCTGAGAAACTGTTTGATAAATCCGGCAAGTTCCTGCAGCACTTTATCTCCGACCTGGTGACCAAACACATCGTTGACAATTTTGAACTTGTCAATGTCAATGAGAGCTAACGCAAAGGGATTGCCTGAACTCAGGTATTTTTCGGCAACCCTCAAAAACTCATCACGAAGGTAAAGACCTGTTAATGGATCACGAGACCTTACCATGGTATAAGTATAAATGCATGAGTTTTATTTTTGAACTCCAGATGGAAAAATCCCCGTATAAAATCATAGTTCCATGCTATTTAATATGACAAATGGGGATAATTTTTCTACATCTGTCCTGCGTTTTTTAATAGTTCGCGGGCGTGAACAATGGAGCTTTCTGTAATCCTCTCTCCTGCAAGCATCCTGGCAATCTCTTTTACCCTCTCCTCTCCCTGTAACTCTCTAACATCTGTTACTGTCCTGTGATCCAGAGTTTTTTTCTGAACAACAAAGTGTTTCTCGCCGTAAACGGCGATCTGTGGTAGGTGAGTAATTGTAATAACCTGTCTTCTGCGAGCGATTGAAGAGAGTTTTTTCCCAACTGCCTCAGCGATTCTTCCACCAATTCCGACATCTATTTCATCGAATATCAGGGTGGGGATGTCATCTATCTCAGATAGCACTGTCTTCAGGGCGAGCATTATTCGAGATAACTCGCCACCTGAAGCCACTTTTCTAAGTGGCTTCACCTCTTCTCCCGGATTTGTTGAGATCAGAAATTCGACCTGGTCAATACCTGTTTCGTCCACCTCCTTTTCCGAGAAATTTACAACAAATCTGGCGTTTTGCATGCCAAGTTCAGCCAGCTCGTCAAGTACAAGTGATTCAAACTTTCGAGCTGCTGATTTTCTTTTATTTGAAAGGTCCTCTGCGATACTCAGGAGCTCGTTGTATTTCTCTTTCACCTTTTTTTCCAGCTCCTTGAGATATTCGTCCTTGATCTCAAGTTTGTTAAACTTCTCACGCGTCTCGTTGTAAAGTTTTATGAGTCCGGGCACATCTCTCCTGTATTTCTCTTTCAAACGATTTATCAGTGAAAGTCTTTCCATCAGCCTATCGAGTTCTTCTGGCTCTGATTCAAGTTTTCCTGCATAATCGAGCAGATTCCTCCACACCTCATCAATTTTGATCAAAACTTCCTCGAGCGTCGCCTCGTGGATTTTCAAAGATTCGTCAATTTCTGATAAGTTTCTCAAAATAGCGGAAACCCTTGTCAATCGAGAATACGCAGATTCATCATCTTCGTAAAGAATCGTAATGACTTCCTGGATACCCGATCTCAGTGTCTCAAGGTTTGATAGAACTTTGATCCTCTCTTCAAGTTCTTCTTCCTCTCCAATCTTCAGATCCGCATCTTCAAGTTCTCTTAGCTGGTATTCAAGGAAGTCACGGGCTTTTTCTGCTTCCTCGACCTCTTTTTTTTCCTTTTCAAGCTCTGCCTTGAGCTTCTGGTATTCTCTGAATTTTTTACTCACAAGGTCTTTAAGGGACATTGTATCTGCGAATTTATCGAGATATTCAAGGTGGGATGTGGTGTCGAAAAGTCTTTGATGTTCGTGCTGACCGTGAATATCAATGAGATTGGATGTTAATTCTCTAAGAAACTGCTGGGTAACAGGTGTCATATTAACAAATGCGCGGGATTTTCGCTGGCCCGGAGAGAGAACCCTCCTGATTATTATTTCGTTTTCTGTTTCAATACCGAACTCTTCCAAGATTTCCCGTGTTTTTTCGTCAGTCTCGAATATCCCTGTGATTTCTGCTCTGTCCTTACCTGAAATTAGATCCCAGTCAACTTTTGTACCGATTAGAAGATTAATGGCGCCAACGAGAAGGGATTTACCTGCTCCAGTTTCACCTGTTATGATGTTCAATCCCCTGCTGAAACTCAAATCAACACTTTCCACAAGGACAAAGTTTTTGATCTTTATCTCGAGGAGAGCCATTATCCCCAGCCCAGTTTTGTTCTCAAAACTTCAAAAAATCCGGGGGTATCTTTGAGTCTTATGAGTTTAACCCGGTTGTGGCACTCAGTAATTTCAATGGATTCCCCATTTTCAAGCATTACCTCATCCTGCCCGTCGGCAGAGAGGAGAATCTTCTCTTCTCCTTTTGACGATGATGTAATTTTCAGGTAGATGTTTGACGGAAGGATTACGGGTCTGACTGAGAGAGTGTGAGCGCATATAGGTGTAATGATTATTGCGTTCATTCCCGGATAAACGATGGGTCCACCAGCTGCGAGGTTGTACGCAGTAGATCCGGTTGGGGTTGCCACTATTACACCGTCTGCACGGTATCTATTCAAAAGTTCTCCTGATGTGAAGACCTCGATGTCTATCATCCTTGAAGAACCGGTTACCCTGATGGAAATATCGTTAAGGGCAATAAACTCCTGAGCGTTTGAAGGTCTGAAGGCTCGTAGCACCATTCTTTCCTCAATTCTGAAATTTCCAGCGAGGATGTTATCCACGAGTTTTTCGACCTCATCTACACGAAAAACAGTGAGGAATCCCAGGCCCCCTATGTTAACACCGGCAATGGGCAGGCCTCGTGAATACCTCGCTGTTCGTAACAGCGTTCCGTCACCGCCAAATGACAGGAGAACATCTGCGTAAAGGGGCAACTCGTCGATTGTAACACTCTTGTCCCCCTTAACGAGAAAGGGGGAAAGCTCTGAATCAAATATCAGGCTTTCCCCCGGCACTTTCCTCTTTACAGTTTTTATAAGCTCGGCAATTTCTCTTTTTCTTGGATTTCCTGTAACACCGATCTTCACTTTTTCTTCTTTCTACCAGCGAGATACGCCTCCCATTCCACAACAAGGGAGGCAACCACATAGATCGATGAATAGGTTCCAACTACGACGCCAATTGTGATTGCAAGCGCAAAGTTGAAAATGACAGGACCACCAAAGATAAGAATGGCGATCAGAACAAGGAGCGTTGTAAAAGAAGTTATTATCGTCCTGGAGATAGTGTCATTTATGCTGCGGTTAAAAGTTTCAATCAGTTTCTCGATCCTTGGCTTGATTTTCCCGAATTTCCTCATGTTCTCACGGATTCTGTCGGATACGACGATAGAGTCGTTGATGGAATAACCCACAATGGTCAGTAGTGCGGCAATTATCGGGATTGTAATCTCTTTTCCGAGCAGTGAGAAGATGCCAATTGTGATAAAAACATCGTGGAAAAGGGCGAGAACTGAGCCAACACCAAATTTGAGGTCAAAACGGATCCAGATGTAAATCAGCATCAGAAGGAGACCAATAAGAATCGCCTCGAGAGCTTTTTTCTGTAATTCTTTACCGACCCTCGGACCCACTCGCTCTGTTCTCTCAAGTATCACATTTACACCGAGCTTTTTGGAAAGAAAGTCAACGATTTCAGATGGATCCTTCTGAATGGTAGCTTTGTACTTTATCAAAAATGTGTACTTATCCCCAAAATTCTGGATCTCTGCACCAGGAACACCAGCCTCTTTAACGAGTTTCCTGATCTCCCCGATGTCAACAGTTTTTCCTTCGACTTTTATCTGCACCAGTGTTCCACCTGTGAAGTCAATTCCGTATTTCAACCCCCCGTGAGCGATAATTGAAATAATTCCGATGAGAATTAAAAGCCCGGAAATGATAAATGCTTTCCTTCTAAAACCTATAAAGTCGTAATTTGGATTCTTGAAAATTTCCATTTCTGCCTCCTCAGATTTTAATGGATTTTACCTTTTTAACAGTAAGAAGGTAGTCAAAGATAATCTTCGTAACGAAAATAGCTGTAAAGAAGCTGACGATGATACCGATTGAGAGTGTAACTCCAAATCCTCTGATGGGACCGGTACCAAATTTGTAAAGAACAATGGCTGCTATCAGAGTCGTGAGGTTTGCGTCAAAAACCGTTACTGTAGCTCGTGAGTACCCGGCATTGACAGCCATTTTCGGCGTCTTACCTGCTCGTAATTCCTCTCTTATCCTCTCAAAGATCAGAACATTCGCATCCACAGCCATACCGACCGTGAGAATTATACCAGCGAGTCCGGGCAGGGTCAGGGTTGCGTGGAAACCAACAAGCAGGGCAAAGATAAAGATGAGGTTGAGTATCAGAGCAATGTCTGCGATAATACCTGAAAGGTTGTAGTAAACAACCATAAAAATAACGACGAGAACAAAACCGATGATGAGAGCCCTTATTCCGCTTCTGATGGAGTCATGACCGAGTAGGGGACCGACAGACCTTTCTTCGATGATCCGAACAGGCGCAGGAAGGGCACCTGCCCGCAGGATAACGGCAAGCTCCTTTGCCTCCTCTATTGAACCTATTCCCGTGATCTGGGCGTTCCCTGAGGGTATCCTCTCCCTGATCACCGGTGCAGACTGGACGACACCATCAAGCACAATAGCCAATCTGCGACCAACATTTCTGCCGGTAACTTCAGAGAACCTTGCGGCTCCCTTTCTATTGAACTGAAGTAAAACAATGGGCTGATTTGCAATGTTGGGATCGGAGGCAGATCCTATGGTGTGTCTCGCATCTTTCAAATAGGCACCTGTTAACTCAGGCTTGTCTTCGACGAGGAAAAGGGATCTAAACTTTTGGCCATTGGCTTCAAACCATTTTCCCCACATGAACACATAGCCCTTGGGAATAGCTTCCTTCACCTTGGGATTTTTGAGGAGCTCTTCGACCTTTTTTACATTGTCTTCAGGAACCACTATATTCCCTCTGTATGAGTTCAGGAGGGATGTGAATGGACGGGAAAGTGTGTCGGTTGTATCAGCAGAAGCCAGTTTTCTGTCGATTCTCTCCAGTGTTTCCATTATCAGATTGTCAGGAGCCACGAGTCTGAATTCAAGTTGAGCGGTTTTTCCTATTAGTGCCCTTGCCCTCTCTCTGTCCAGGACTCCGGGCAACTGGATCAAAATTCTATCTTCACCGACTTTTTGAATGGATGGCTCAAAAACACCCCACTGGTCAACACGGTTACGAATCACTTCTATCGCTCTATCAACTGCACCTTTTGCCTCGTCAGGAGACAGTTTGGATTTGTCAACCTCGAGGAGCAGGTACATACCACCCTGGAGATCGAGTCCAAGATTCAGGGCACTCTTCTGGAGCTTTGCCAGTTTTGATCTTGGCATCTTTGCCCTTTCTTCCGGTGACATGGAGTAGTACTTAAAGGTGGGCCACAGACTCCAGAGCGCGACGATTAACAGGATAACAACTATAGCCACTCTCCATCTTAAATTTTTCAAAGCTACGCCTCCTTCTTAAGAGAATTTCGGGTCTCCAATTATACTTTACCGCTTAAAATATAGTCAAGGAAAGAAGCCTCACAGATAAAATCGAAACGGGAGAATTGATAAAAATTTTTCTGCACACATACTGCGTAGCCTGTAAGAAGATCAGCAGTTTCGCCATAACGTATCAGGAAGTAAAAATCATCCCGAAAAACATAGGAGATCTCAGGCCTTGTGGGGAGGGTGGAGGGTGAAATTTTGCCATAATTTTAACGTAGTGAGAGGAGATGTCTTGAAAAATCATCTGGAGGGAAAGTTACACATTTTTTACAAACTAAAACGATCACACACATCGGATTTTTGATACCGGGAAGCTCCCTTTTATGGATGGCCCGCATTTTTCGGGTAAACTCCGATGGCATGTTTTTGGCATTATAATAAACCAAACATGGTTTCCTACAAGTTTTACTACAGCCTGCCCTTTTTGCGGGAGCTTGCCTTTTCAGGACCGCCTCTTCAGATGTGGAGGGAGAAGTCTGTAAAAGCGTTTATCTATCACATCTCCCGACTGAATGTAAGAGAAGCGAGGGTTCTTGAGGTGGGGTGCGGTGGTGGCTTTCTTGCAAGAAAAATAGGTTTGTTTTTCCCGGATTTCAAGGTTACTGCTATAGATCTTTCTGAGTCTTTGATCAAATGGGCGAAGAGGAAGAACAGACTTCCGAATGTTGAATTTTTGGCAGCTGATTTCTTTGACATTGAGGGGGAATACGATATTATCGTTTCAATGGAAGTGCTGCCTGTTGTGGGGCAGGAGAATCAGATGAGATTTGTAGAAAAGATGTCTGATCTTTTGAAGGTAGGTGGGCATGGAATCATCACACATCTGAGACCTTCTGTATATTCGAGGTTGTACAGGAGGTACTGGGAAGTGTTAAAAATCGGGGAAATTCATGCAATAGAGCCGACAGAATTTGTAAAGATGGTTGAGATATACAATTTTTCAGGTTACTATTATGCACTTGACTATCTGGAGGGAAAGTATATAGTGGTGATGCGGAGGGGTGGCCGAGTGGATTAAGGCGCGCGATTCGAAATCGCGTATCCCCTTAACGGGGATCGTGGGTTCGAATCCCACCCCCTCCGCCATGATCAAAAAGGAGAGCAGTATGAATGAGGTTATCGAAAAACTTAAAATCCAGTATAACCTCGATGAGGAACTTGCGAGAATCCTTTATTTGAGGGGACTTAAACACCCGGATTTAATCCCGGTAACATTTGACCCCGAGATCGAGAAGCTCACACCGCCGGAGGGACTTATCAACATAGATGTAGCAGTCAGGAAACTTTTAACAGCCATAGGCAGAAGAGATAAGATCTGCGTGTGGGGTCATGAAGATGCTGATGGCGTTACATCAACTTATGTGCTGAAAACGACAATTGATTTTCTCGGTGGAATTACAACCTATTACATTCCATCCAAAGCCACGGAAGGACATGGATTGTCTGAAAAGGGACTCGAAATCGTCAGAGAAAAGGGAGTCAAACTCATAGTTACTGTTGACAGTGGTATGGGTTCTGTTCGCGAGGTTGAAATTGCCCGTGAGATGGGAATGGATGTCATTATTACTGATCACCACGAAATTCCAGCAACTCTTCCAGACACGATCGTGGTTAATCCCAAGATGGGTGGCACAAGTTTCCCGTATCTTGCAGGCGTGGGTGTGGCATTTAAGGTTGCATGGGCTCTCCTCAAAGTTTACAAGGGATGGGGAATTAAAGAGATTGTTGAAAAGATGCCGGATCTCCTTGTTATGGCAGCCATTGGAACACTCGCTGACCGTGTCCCCCTGTGGAGTGAAAACCGCGCACTCTATCTCAAAGGTAGAGAACTATTTAGCTCCTGGCAGCATCCGATGAAAACGGCTTACAGAGAACTTAGAGACGAAGACCCTGAATTTGACATCGTGGTCAGCATAACTTCTGCCGGGAAGTCTGTTGACGGTGTGAATCCTTCTGCCGAGATCTTTTTCAGGAAAAGCGTTGAAGAGATCAAGCCTGTTCTCGAAGATATCCTTCAGGAGATTGAAAAGTGGCAAACCAGTACAGAGGAGCTCCTGAAGAGGGCACTTGGCAAAATAAGTCGTGTTAGAAACTATATCCTGCTTGACATGGAAAACACGGAGCCGAGATATCTTGGATTTATCGCTTCCAAGTTGAAAGACAGGTTTGGTGTCCCAACCATTGTAATGGGCAGGAAGGCTGATGGCACAGTGGCAGCAGAAGTCAGAGCGCCCAAAGGGTTTAATTCACTTGAACTTCTTAATTATCTTTCGGATCTCTTTATCGATTACGGTGGTCATAAGCTCGCTTCTGGCTTCAGTATGAGAGAGGAAAACCTGCCTCACCTTGTTGAAGACACCGAGATGTTTTTCAAAGAAAATGGAGAGGCAATCATCCCTTATGACCTTGAAGTAAATTTTGAAAAATTCAAGCAGCTGTTGCCACAGATTAAACTCCTTTCGAACAACGGGGTAGAACTCCAGATAAAAGTTACTGGAGTTACTGTCCAGGAGATGAAAGAACTCGTAATAGAGGGAGAAATAAGTGATCCGGACAGCAAGCTATCCGACATTCTTCTTAACAAAAGGGTCAGCGTGGTCCTCTCATTCTACAATGGCAACCACACGGTCCTCGATGTTCAGCCAGAATGATACAAATCGTTAATCTCCACAAAAGTTTCAATGGGAAGCCGGTTCTAAAAGGTATAGACCTTGAGATTCGCGACGGAGAGACGCTCGTCATACTCGGTATGAGTGGAACCGGAAAATCTGTACTCCTGAAGCATATCATGCGTCTCTTTAAACCTGACAGGGGTAAGATTTACATTGACGGTGTTGAGATTACAAGCCTGCCCAAGAAGGATATCTATGAGATAAGAAAGTCATTTGGTTATGTCTTTCAGGAGCCGGCACTTTTTGACTCCATGACAGTTTTTGAAAACATAGCTCTGCCTCTCGAAGAGCATGGATTTGATAATGAGACGATCAGGGAAAAAGTGGGATGGGCACTGAAGATGGTTGCCCTTGAAGATGTTGAAGAAAAGTTTCCAGACGAATTATCCGGTGGTATGCGAAAAAGGGTTGGGATTGCAAGGGCTATTGTTCAGATGCCAAGATATTTGATATACGACGAACCAACTACGGGACTTGATCCCGTTACAGCGGATCGTATAAACGAGCTGATGATTTTTTTAAACGAAAAGCTTAAAATTACAAGTATAGTTGTAACTCACGACATAAGGTCAGCACTCAAAATTGCAGATCGGCTTGTTCTCATGCACGAAGGTAAGATAGTTGTCGATACACCTGTTGATAAAGTTTGGGAGACTACCAACCCTGTTCTCAGGGATTTTCTCAGGACAGTTGAAAAATGAAAGAGTTAATAGGCGTTATACATCTTAAACCCCTGCCAGGCTCATGCGGCAGCCGTGAGAAGTTTGATGATATTCTGAACTTTGCTCTTCACGACGCCGAGAATCTCGTTGAAGGTGGGATCAGCCAGGTAATTGTTGAGAACTTTGGAGATGCACCGTTCAGATGCGATTCTGTTGAGCCTCACACCGTGGCTTTTATGACACGGGCTATTCTGCGTATAAAAGAAGAGTTTCCGGATCTCACAGTCGGTGTCAATGTTTTGCGGAATGATGGGAAAGCTGCTGTCGGGATAGCGGCAGCCACAGATGCCAGATTTGTCAGAATTAATGTCCTTACCTACGCAATGGTTACAGATTGTGGCCTTATAAATGGCAAGGCTCACGAGATTATGAGGTATAAGAAACTTTTGAATCCCGAGATAAAGGTATATGCAGATGTACTTGTCAAACACGCTTACCCCTTAAGTGAGTACAATCCTGTGCAGATCGCAAAGGATACAGCAGAGAGGGGCGGGGCTGATGCGATCATCGTTACAGGTGAGTCCACAGGACAGGAAGTGAATATTGAAATTCTGGAAAAAATAAAGTCCGGACTCAAAAACACAAAAGTCTTCGTCGGTAGTGGAGTAACCGCACAAAATATTAAAAACTATTCCCGGTATGCAGATGGTTTTATTGTTGGAACTTCCATTAAAAAGTATGGCCTTGTTGATAATCCGGTTGATCCGGTGAAGGTGAAAGAACTTGTTGAAATTATCAAAGGAATATAGGAGAAGAAAGATATGAAGGTCCTCATTGTTGGATCTGGTGGAAGGGAACACGCCCTTGCCTGGAGAGTTAAACAGTCAGGCGCAACGGTTTATGTTGCTCCGGGAAATGGTGGAACCGCACTGATTGCCTCCAATGTGGACATTCCGGCACACGAAGTGGAAAGGATTGCTGAATTTGCTAAAGCCAATGGGATAGATCTCACCATCGCTGGTCCCGAGCTTCCCATTAGTCTTGGCATCTATGATGAATTTGCCCGCAGGGGACTTAAGATCCTTGCACCGTCGAGAAGTGCATCAAGACTCGAGGCTTCGAAAATATTTGCGAAAAACTTTATGAAAAAATACGGTGTGCCAACAGCCCCATACAGAACTTTTACGGATTTTAATGAGGCGAAAAATTACGTTAGCGAGATCCAGGAATTTCCCCTCGTTATAAAAGCCGACGGACTTGCCGCAGGAAAGGGTGTTGTAATCGTGAAAGACCGGGATAGTGCGGTGGAAACCCTCAAAAGTTTTATGGTTGACGGCAGGTTTGGAGATGCCTCCCGAAAGGTTGTCGTTGAAAAATTTCTCGAGGGGCAGGAGTTTTCTATTTTTGTTTTAACTGACGGAGAGAACAGTGTTTATGTTGGTGGAGCCTGCGATTACAAAAAGTTACTCGAGGAAGACAGGGGACCGAATACCGGTGGAATGGGGTCAGTGGCTCCCATACCGTTTCTCGATGGCGAAAAACTGAAGAGGGTGGAGGACGAGATCATCAGTCCCACACTCGAAGGTATCAGAGCGGAGGGGATGGTTTACAGAGGATTCCTTTACTTCGGTTTAATATGGACAGAGGATGGGCCTTTTGTGCTGGAGTACAATGTGAGACTTGGTGATCCGGAGACCCAGGCAATATTACCGATTTTCGAGGGTGATTTTCTTGATCTTGTCGTAAGAACCGTCGATGGGAATCTGAAGGGAGTTAGTGTGCCGGAGCCAGAGAAGAAGGCGGTTACCGTTATCGCCGCTTCACTTGGTTATCCCCTGAGTTATCAGAAGGGCAAAGAGATAACTGGAATTTCCGGTGATTACCTGATTTTTCACGCAGGGACAGTTTTGAAAGACGGTAAATTTTACACAAGTGGTGGAAGGGTGCTGGGGGTAACAGGGGTTGGTCAGACCTTTGAGGAGGCTGCAGCAAAGGCATATGAGGGAATTGAGAAAATTCACTTTGAGGGAATTTTTTACAGAAGAGACATTGGGGAGAAGTGGTTTAAGAAAATTCTTATAGTGGCGGGGAGTGAATCAGACAGGGAATTTGTAGGTTATGGGACCGAAATCCTGGACAGGCT
This sequence comes from uncultured bacterium, assembly GCA_964571845.1. Lineage (GTDB taxonomy): Bacteria > Hydrothermota > Hydrothermia > B15-G9 > WFZT01 > WFZT01. Next base: position 13,870 of record CAZNDM010000050.1, read on the forward strand.
GGGAATCCCATACGAGTTCAGGATTATTTCGGCACATAGAAATTTACCGGAACTGATGGAGTTTATTAAAAATTTAAGGGGTTACGAGGTTATCATTGCGGTTGCAGGGCTTGCTGCCCATCTGCCGGGGGTAATTGCCGGACTTACCAAATTACCCGTAATCGGTGTTCCGAGAGATACAGGTCCGCTGAACGGACAGGATGCTCTTTATTCTATGGTTCAGATGCCCAGGGGTGTCCCTGTAGCAACGATGGCAATAGGTAAGCATGGAATGATTAATGCTGTTCTGTATGCCTTAAGAATTCTCGCAACCCGTTATTCCTGGGCTGCAGAAGCCCTCAAAAACTGGAAGAGATGAATAGCTGGGATGAGGTCAAAAGAAAAATAGAAGAGATAAGGTCAAAAGGTGGGAAGATCGTCTTTACAAATGGTGTATTTGACATTCTTCACAGGGGGCATGTGGAATACCTTGAGTATGCCAGATCACTGGGGGATGCACTGGTTGTAGGAATAAACACTGATGAATCTGTCAGACGGATTAAAGGTCCTGCGAGACCCATAAACACACTCGAGGACAGGATGTTTGTCCTACAGCATCTTGATGTAGTGGATTTTGTTGTGCCTTTTGAGGAAGATACTCCTTTGAAACTCATCGAATTTATTGAGCCCGACATACTTGTCAAGGGAGCGGATTACGAACTTGATGAGATCGTGGGGAGAGAGTTTGTGGAAAAAAGAGGCGGCAGAGTTGTGAGAGCACCGCTGAAAGAGGGTTATTCCACCACGAAACTCATCAAAAAAATCGTTGAAATGTCAAAGGAACTTGGCGTTGACAAGATGGAGCTCAGAACCCCATTTGTAGCTGTTGATGCCATAATTCAGATCTTTGATGGAGAGAAGTTTAAGGGGATCGTTCTGATCGAGAGGAAGTATCCGCCTTATGGTTTTGCACTTCCTGGTGGCTTTGTGGATTACGGAGAAAGTGTCGAGGAGGCGGTTATCAGGGAGGCAAAGGAGGAGACAGGACTGGATGTGCGGAATTTAAGGCAGTTTCATGTTTATTCGGATCCATCGAGGGATCCGAGAAGGCACACACTTTCAGTGGTTTTTACATGTGAAGCAGAAGGCAGGCCAGTTGGAAAGGACGACGCAAGGAGGGCTCATGTATTCAAACTCGAGGAACTTCCCCTCGAAAAGATGGCTTTTGACCACAAAAAGATTTTGATAGATTTTATAAAACGCAACCCATACTGAGAACCGCCCTTTTCAGGGCTGTTCTCAGAGCACTATCTACCCACAAAATATCGCATTTCCTGATCAAGATGATAATCTGGAACGATTGCCGAGCCATCGTATTTGACTTTTACATGAGCAACGATCATCCCTCTAAAGGAAAGCGGAATTACCCAGGCTGCTTCAGGTTCTCTGTATTCCGCACCATCCAGTACTTCAAGGTTTTTAATAATTTCAGGTGCTTTTGAGCCGATTGTCTGGAGAGAGACAGTCATCGAAAACACATGCGGGTTGTAACCCATGGGCAGAACAGTTCCATTGGAGGGATCAAATCTCAGAGCAGCGATGGCAACGCCTTGATAGGTTATGGCAGCTTTCACCTCAATTTCTCCTCTCGGCGCGCGTGTTGCCCAGACTCCCCCGAACTGGAAGTAGGGCTTCGCTTCGCGCACAGCTTCAATTACGGTATGAATGTCGTGGGGCAACTGTGGTATGAAGGTCCCGGGTGGTGTAGCCATACCTGGTGGCGGAACAGGTCCGGGCGGGATTTCTGGACCAGCAGGATGTGCGGGAATACCTGGAGGAGTCTTTCCGAATGCCGGAGGTGCTGGTGAGACTGGCGGTGGAGAATCTTGAATACCCCTGTCTGGCTCCTCCGGGGTTTGCCCGTTTGCCATTTTCACACCGGCAAATACCAGTGGAAGCATCAGAAACAACAAATATAATAGCTTCATTTTATCACCTCCTATCTGAATAAATTCTAAAACCGAACAGGTTTTGTGTCAATCAATTTGAAACTGTGTCTCAAAATCGATTTAAAAGCCATTTTTAACTTGATTTTTCAGGGGTAATCTCATATTCAATGAATATGATTACTTTTTGATTTTTGCATGGAGTGTGTGTTCATTACTTTTTATATTTTCGGAATATCAAGGGTTTCGGCTTCCGATCTATTATCGATTTAAATTTTTATTTTGTAAAAAATACCGGAGGGATCTAAAAAGTACGGTTTTTTAGTGTAAAATAGATTGAGATGTCGGGAATTAAAATGATGGGTTTGCCTGTTTTTCTGTTATTTCATCATAGGATCAAATGCGCTGATTCTGGTACACGGTAGCGCCGTTTCATTCGTCTTGGCGGGAGTACTTGACATCGTCTTTTCTTTTCGTTTTGCGAGAGTATGTAATGTCTTCTCCCCTCCCATTTGCGAGGAGATCCACCCACGACCCTCCCGCTTTGCGGGAGGGGATTGAGGGGAGGGTGAAAGGCACCTTTTGCCCCCTCCTTAATCCTCCACCTCAAGACATCCGTCTTGTGGGAAAGAAGATTGATAAGTGTCCCCCACATTGCTGGCATATCGTGGAGGAGGACGGTGAGTGTCCTCCTACCCCGTACTGAACGCTCTGAGAAAGGAAGTTAAAAATTACATGGACCTTTTTACCTCAAAAGAATTTTTTCGAACACCTCCCCTTTGCTTTTCCATTTTACTACACCCTTTCTTTCATTTTTTCTCCCTACTTTATAGTGGTGGGGAGAGATAACCTTCTTCTTAAATTAACTGCGGGTAGGCGGGTAAAACTTACATTCCTATTTTTCTCCAGACAATTTTTTCACCTTCCTTTGTATGGCATTATAATAACGGGACAAAAAGGAGGAAAATTATGGGAACAAAGGGAAGAGAACTTGTTGGAGAACATGCTGATAAGATTATTGAGCTGTTAAACAGGGCTCTATGTGACGAATGGCTCGCCTATTACCAGTACTGGATTGGATCAAAAGTTGTTAAGGGACCGATGAAAGATGCGGTTATAGCTGAGCTTATGGAGCACGCCAACGACGAGCTACGACACGCTGACATGCTTGTCGCAAGGATTCTGGAGCTCGGTGGTACACCAGTCCTGTCCCCCGAGGAGTGGATGAAACTCACAAATTGCGGGTATGATAGACCAGATGATCCGGTTGTACGGAAAATTCTTGAGCAGAACATCAAGGGAGAACAGTGTGCTATTGATGTTTACAACAGTCTTTTGAAGTACACAAAAGATGTTGATCCTATCACTTACAACCTTGCTCTCCAGATATTAACTGATGAAGTTGAGCATGAGGAAGACCTTCAGGCTCTTCTCGAAGACCTTGAAAATATGAGGTGATCAGCCGGAAACTTCTTTAAGGGAGTAAACATCGGTTTTAATTCTTTCTACGATTGATTTTACAGCGAATTTAGCCGCGTTGATGGATGTGTAGCCGGGAATATTGTAGAGAAATGCAGCGCGTCTGATCCTTACAGAATCGAGATATGCTCTCTTGCCCGACGGGATGTTGATTACCATTACCACCTCGCCCTTTTTCATTCTGCCCACAACCCCTTCACTTCCTTCGCTGAGTTTTCCCACACTTTCCACCTTTATGCCATGTTTTTCAAGATATTTTGCCGTGCCTTCGGTGGCAATGATTTCAAGTCCAGCTTCTTTTAATTTCTCAGCGATGTCGAGTATCCTCGGCTTGGCAGAGTCTCTAACACTGATAAATACCTTTCCTCCTTTATCGGGCAGGCTGAATCCAGCAGCTATCTGCGACTTCAAAAAAGCTTCACCGGGAGTTTTTCCGACTCCCATGACCTCACCGGTTGATCTCATCTCCGGTCCGAGTATGGGGTCAACTCCTGGAAACTTGTTGAATGAAAAGACAGCCTCTTTTACCGCATAGAATCCGTGGTTGTTGTTCTTTAACCCGAATTCTTTCAATTTTCTGCCGAGCATCACTTTGGTCGCAACTTTTGCAAGTGGCACCCCCGTAGCTTTAGAAATAAACGGCACTGTTCTTGAAGCCCTTGGATTTACTTCTATAACATAAACTTCCCCCTCTCTGATCGCATACTGGACATTCATGATCCCCTTTATGTTTAGTTCACGGGCAATCCTGATGGTGATGTCCTCGACCTGTTTTACGATCCCATCGGGTAACATGTAAGGAGGAAGTATCATCGCAGAGTCTCCTGAATGTATGCCGGCTTCATGTATGTGCTCCAGAATACCTCCAATATAAACATCTTCACCGTCAGAAACAGCGTCAACATCGATTTCAAAGGCGTCCATCAGGAATTCGTCAACAAGAAGGGGCCATCCAATAGTTTCGTTTTCAAGGTAATATTCGAGCTCTTTCCGGTCATGGATAATCCCCATTGCCCTCCCACCGAGTACATAAGAAGGTCTGACAAGTACCGGGTAACCAATGAATTCAGCCACCTCGAGAGCTTCCACAGGGGTTCTCGCTATACCACTTCTGGGTCTTTTCAGCCCGAGCTTGTCCAGGAATTCTTTGAACCTCTCTCTGTCTTCAGCCCTGTCTATAGCATCAAAATCAGTTCCCAGGATAGGGACACCATATTTTGCAAGTTTTCTTGCCATATTCAGGGGAGATTGACCACCAAACTGAACGATGACCCCGAGTGGTTTTTCCTTTTCAATGATATTCATCACGTACTCGAAAGTTACAGGTTCAAAATACAGTCTGTCCGAAGTGTCGTAGTCAGTGGAGACTGTTTCAGGATTGGAATTGACCATGATGCCTTTCAATCCCTCTTCTTTTATTGCAAGAATACTGTGAACGCATGCATAGTCGAATTCGATACCCTGTCCTATCCTGTTGGGTCCACTTCCAAGAACAATCACGCTCTTGGAACCGGTTTTTATGTAAAGAGCTGGTTCCTCGTCTTCCTCTTCGTATGTTGAATAGAAGTATGGTGTATAGGCTTCAAATTCGGCTGCGCAGGTGTCAACGACCTTAAAAACCGGTTTAATCCCGAACTTTTCCCTCTGATTCCTGATAAAGTCTTCTGCTGTTCCGGCAAGTTCGGCTATTCGTTCATCCGAGAATCCCCATTCTTTCGCCCTTTTTATTATCTCTGGAGTTAAACCTCCTATGCCGAGCCCACGGATTTCGTTTTCAAGTTCTATGATCTCCTTGATCTGATGGAGGAAAAATGGATCAATACCTGTGAGTTTGCTGACTTCCTCAACAGTGAATCCGAATCTGAAGGCATCACCGATCACAAAGATGCGTTCTGAATTGGGTTTTACCAGTTTTTTCACAATAAATTCTTTTGCCTCTTCTATGATATCTCCCCTGAAAAATCCTTTGTTGATAAGGGGTTGAACCACAGATTTCAAACCGGTCGTGTTAGCTTCCAGTGATGATATTGCTTTCAGGAGAGCTTCCCTGAAATTTCTCCCTATTGCCATAACTTCGCCCACTGACTTCATCTGGGTTGTGAGTGTGGGATCCACTTCTGGAAATTTCTCAAATGCGAAGCGGGGAATTTTAACGACGACATAGTCAAGGGCTGGCTCAAAAGATGCAGGTGTTTCCTTTGTTATGTCATTTGGCAATTCGTCGAGTGTGTAGCCAATTGCAAGTTTTGCTGCAATTTTTGCAATAGGAAATCCCGTTGCTTTGGATGCGAGAGCTGATGATCGGGAGACACGGGGATTCATCTCGATAACATACATTTCCCCATTATCCGGATTAACAGCAAACTGGATGTTTGAGCCGCCTGTGTCAACGCCGATTTCTCTGATAATTGCAATGGCGGCATCCCTCATTCTCTGATACTCTTTATCACTCAGGGTTTGCTGAGGAGCAACTGTGATGGAGTCACCTGTGTGTACGCCCATGGGGTCCACATTCTCTATTGAACATACAATTACGACATTGTCGTTTCTGTCACGCATCACTTCAAGCTCAAATTCTTTATACCCTGCGACTGATTTTTCGATAAGAACTTTGTTAACAGGGCTCATCCTTAGAGCAAGTTCCACAAGAGGTATGAACTCTTCCTCGGTCTTTGCAATATTGCCTCCAGTCCCTCCAAGTGTGAACGAGGGTCTTATAACCACAGGAAAACCGAGTTTCTGTGCGATTTTTTTCGCCTCTTCCACACTTCCTGCGTAGCCCGATTCAGGTACTCTGAGGCCGATGTTGTTCATTGCTTCAATGAAAAGTTCACGATCCTCCGCTTTCTTAATGGCATCAATTGAAGCTCCTATTAGTTCAACTCCATATTTTTCCAGAACACCATTCTCGCAGAGGGAAACCGCGAGGTTTAAACCGGTCTGGCCACCAAGAGTGGGAAGAAGTGCGTCCGGTCTCTCTTTTTTTATGATCTTTTCAACAAATTCCACTGTTAGAGGCTCAATATACACCGAATCTGCCATGTCGGGATCTGTCATGATGGTTGCGGGATTGGAGTTTATCAAAATTACTCGAATACCTTCTTCTTTCAGGCTCTTTATCGCCTGTGAGCCTGAATAATCGAACTCAGAAGCCTGACCAATTATGATGGGACCTGAACCTATTATCAGGACAGATTTAATGTCTTTTCTCTTTGGCACGGTTGCATAATTATAAGGGAGATACGCAAAATTATAGAGTTACTGATTCCCGGCTGAGAAAAAGTCTTTAACGATTTTCACAATTCTCAAGGCGGCTTTGCCGTCTCCATAGGGGTTTATTGCCTTTGCCATCCTTTCATAGGCTGAGATGTCCTCGAGAAGTCTGGATGCCTCTTCGAATATTTTCCGCCTGTCCGTCCCCACAAGCTTTGCGATCCCTGCTTCCACTCCTTCCATTCTCTCTGTAACTTCCCTCATCACAAGCACAGGTTTACCAAATGAAGGTGCCTCCTCCTGGATGCCCCCGGAATCTGTCAGGACTATGTAGGATTTTTCAAGCAGGTAAATGAGAGTTGGATAATCAACCGGATCGATCAGATGAAGATTTTCAAGATTCCCCAAAATGTCAAAAACAGGTCTCCTTACATTCGGATTCAGATGCACCGGGTATATGATTTCCACCGTGTCTTTGAATTTCAAAGCTATGTCTCTTAACGCGTTACACAGGTTTTTAAACGGCTCACCAAAGCTCTCCCTCCTGTGGGCCGTAACCAGAATAAGCTTTTTACCAGACTTGATCTTTTGTGGTAAACCTTGAGCCACTCTATTCAGGAAATTTTCAATTTCCGAATCCAGCCCCTTTTCTTTTATTATCCTGATTGCCTGAAGGTTGGCATCCACAACAGTGTTTCCCGTAACAAAAATTTTTTCATCAGGAGTTCCTTCATTGAGGAGATTTTTTCTTGCTGTCTCAGTGGGTGCAAAGTGGAGATCTGTGAGTCTTCCTACGAGAACCCTGTTCATTTCCTCTGGAAAGGGAGAGTACTTTTTATGGCTTCTCAGGCCCGCCTCCACATGACCTACCGGGATTTTAAAGTAAAATGCAGAAAGGGCACCGGTGAAAGCGGTTGTCGTATCCCCCTGCACGATCAGAAGATCCGGAGAGTATTTTCTCAGCGCTTCTTCGTAACCTCTAACACTGTCAACTGTGATGTCGAATAGAGTTTGATTTGGTTTCATTATCTTCATGTCGCAGTCTGGCTGGATGTCGAAGAATTTGACCGGCTGGTAGAGCATTTCCTGATGCTGTCCTGTGAGACAGACAACGGTCTCAAATGCAGGATCCTCTCTGAATGCCTTAACCACAGGTGCCAGTTTTATAGCCTCGGGTCTTGTGCCGAATGTGATAAATATTTTCCTCTTCATCTCCCAAAGTACTCCTTTATTTCGTCGAGTTCTGCCGGACTAACGAACTTGAAACCCATTGCTCTCAAGCTTCTAACCACCTTTTTTAAAGATTCGATCCCATAAAAATGTTCTGCATCATGATAGTCAGCAAGGGTTGGATGCCAGAAAAATGAGGCTATGCCATCCCTTACAGCGAGTATATACTTTGCTTCGTTTATCAGGGTGTCTGGTGGTCTGACCGCTCCAAGATAGTTACTGATAAACCCAAGATTTTCCGGCAACAGAGTCTCCCCATATATGTCCCAGTAAATGACATAGGGAAAAAGCTGATTCTCGTAAATTACACCATCAGGCGATTCTATGTAGAGTGATGGTCTGTGATAGTTAAGCTCAAACATTTTACCAAAAATGAAATAGTCAAGTCTCGATGCAGCATAGTGTGGAACTTCAAAACCTGTTACAGGTAATCCTGCCATCTGAAACTCTTTGAGCCCCTGTTTCATCCTCTCGTAAACCCACATCATGTTGTCTCCAGCTATTGGGGACTTGGTATCAAAGTCAAAGTATTCGTATCCCACGGCAGTTACATTGCCTTTCTGCCAGGTGGTTATCTCCTGCTGATGGGTTGTGCCATGCATGAAGATTAAACCCCCATGCTGAACCGCATATTTTAACACATCAACAAGATCCTTTGCCTGGTGAAGGTAAATTATTTTTTTCTTGTAAGGGTCCTTGTAAACCGGGATCACCGCCATGCTGAATGGAATGCCCTGTGAGTACAGGTAATCAACCACTTTTTTCAGGGTTTTCGCAGGGACAATCGGCGAGATGTCTTCAAGTCTGACAAGTGCACGAGGTGGTTTTCTGTGGTCCTGTCCAAGAATATCGTGCAGAAGGTCGCAGAAAATCGTATAGGGTGTGTTCACTCCAATGTAAGAGAACGGAGATTCAGACACGAACCAGATATTACGGGATTTTATAATGTGGGGTATTCTCTTTCTCTCTGGTTTACCATATCCCCACCAATCGATGTATGTGACGACCTTTGCTATTGAAGGATTTAGAATCGAGGTAACCGCAATCTCGGCGTCCCATTCGTAAGATCCATTTTCGTATTTTTTGAACCATTTTTTGAACTTAAACCCTTTGTACTCAACGATTCGATAAAATCCTTTCTTGTCACGCACATCATAACCGTAGGAAATGGAGTCTATCTTAAATCCGAAGTAACTTGCAAGCTTGATTCCAAGCTCTGACTGAAAGTTATTAAAGTTGTTTTTGAACCATACAACCGGACCTTTGAAATTCAGAACATCTTTGAGAAATTCAGGGGGTAGGTAGGCTCTCTCGGTCGTGCCAAAGTAGAATACGGCATTATAGTTGAAGATTTCTCCCTGCCTGTAGTCTCCAACTGGTTTGTGATAATACACATACCTGAAGTGTCCAAGCAGGTTCTCAAGGTGGTACACATCGAGTATGGGATAAATGTGATAACTTCTCGGAGACTGTAAATTGTCAAAAAGGATCAATGCCCTTCCTTTTATCTGGGAAGGATTTACAACACTCATTAAAATTAAAAGTGTCCACAGCATCTTCTCACCTCGCTATGTAGAACCCAATCCTTAAATCACTGTAAGTGTCCGTGTTATAAGGATTTGGTTCTCCTGATTCTATGCCCGAATAAAATCCTTTCAGAAGCCTCGCATAAATTGCAAACCAGTAGGAGTAAACGATCTCCATTTCTGGTCCTATTTCCATCAGGTTGTTGTAAAAGAATTTTTTCCTGTCTCTTATAAATTTGTAGTAAACAGACGAGGACATGGTAATCCTGCCCAATTTTTTCTTAAATCCGGTGTTCATTTCAATGGTCAATGTGGTGTTGTAATCTGTCCTTTTTTCATGGTTGACCTCTCCATAGAGTGAATAGAAAAGTCCACTGGTTTTACCGATTCTATACATCCATTCCTTGTAAAAAAAACCGACAACGGCAAAGTTGTCGCCTTCCATCACAGTTTTCTGGATTTTAAATCTCCGAAAATAACCGTAGTACACGAAGATTGAAATGAGATTCCAGAAACCTGTTTGGGCTCCAACATAAGTAAACCAGTGGTTATCCTCATAAATGTCAAGTTTACCGGATCTTGAATCTGTTAATACCCTGAATCCTATGAGTGGTTTTATACCTAAAATTCCGGGAAAAAACAGGTTTATTCTGAGATCACTGTCCACGAACTCCTCTCGAGTTGTGTAATAGGTTCCGAGATAAAAACTGTAATTAAAAAGGGATACCCTGCTCGTCTGGAGAAACTTCTGTGCCTCCTTTTTTAGCGCCTGATTGTCTGTAATGTAGATGAGTCTTCTGGCAACTTCTTTTCTCTTTTTTATATCTCCGATTTCATCGTAAAGGTAGAACAGAGCTGCCAGTGTGGCTTCGTCGTATGGAAACTTTTTCAGTACTTTTTCAAAAACTTTTATAGCATCTTTGGTCTTACCGAGGTCCCAGAGAATGTATCCGTAGTTCACATAAAACGAGTACTGTGGAGGGTTGTATTTGAGGAGTTTATCAAAAAAATACTTCGCTTTTTTCACATCATCTTTTCCCCAATAGTAATCAACTGAATCGATGTAGATTCTAACAGAGTCCGGTATGGTGAGGTCTTTTGAGAGCCTTTTATAGATTTTAACCGGGATATTTTTCTTTGTAGGTGCACCTAAAGTGAGCAGGATGACAAAAAGACCTATCATCTCTTTTTCCTCTTTAAGGATTTGAGTTTTCTGGGTTTTTCCTCGATGACTTCGTCTTTTTCTGTCTGAACTTCAGGTTCTTCTGGTGGCATTTCTACCGGCTCCTGCTCCACAATTTTGAGTGCCCTTTCAAATCTCTTATCTACTTTTCTGGGTTTCCTTATCGATCGGATTGTAAGTTTAAAGCCACGCACTATGTATCTCAAAATGGTGAGCAGAATAAAGATACCGATCAGGATAAGAGGAATGTAAATTAAAAGTTTGTAGTAGTTTTCGAGGAAGAAGTACCGCATATCAAATTTTTTCTCAGGTGCTCCCCAATAACTTATTCTCCGTGTAAGTTCACAGTGGGTTACCTCCCCACTATAGTCGATTAATGCAAGGTTTCCGTATAGGGCATTGAGCTTCTGCGGAATTCTAAAGAGTTTTATAATTCCACCTGCCTCTTCATCGTTTCTGAAAGAGAGATACAGGTATGCATTGTTTTTCCTGCCCAGATCCTCATAAAGAAATGGCTGTTTTGCCTTCTTCGTCTTAAAATCACCAATAAAGATGACATTATGTTCAAATTTCTTAAGATTGCCAATATCCTTTCTTGAAATGATCGGTACTTCTGGAAACACTTCCTTTTCACCGATGAATCTCATAAACTCAAGGTAAACTTTGAAACGGTCTTCGGACAGCTTATCGATCACGATGTAGGTTTTCTTGACATAAGGTGAATATCCGAATGGGAATGCATAGTATTTCAGGTACCTGAGATCGGGCATCTCAATAACCCACTTTCGAGTCATTTTGAACTTCGTTGTTGGTAGAATTTCAACCCACAGGACACTCGAATCGCTTACAGGTATGCGTGGAATAATTTTGAAGTCAAAGTTAAGATAGTTTATTGTCCCCAGTGATTTCCAGTTTATGACGACTTCTTTTCCAGAATCAGCACATGGTCCTTCAATACTTTCATCGAATATCTTCTCGCCGTCAATTGTTATTTTCAGTTTTGATTTTTTAATGTTAACCACATCAGATGCCTGTAGCCTCAGTCTGAAAATTTGAGAATAGGGCAGGAATTCCATATCAGGCAGGAATCTCAAAGTAAGTACAAATCTTGCCTCAGGTCCGGTTACGCGCGCTGTTCCCCTGTAAACATGAGAAAGTTCAAAGTATTCAGGCTCTGGACCGAGGATCACAGGTGTACGGTTGAAGCCGTAGTATCCACTTGCCACAAAAAATATATTTTCACCATAACTTTTCGATTCAGTGATGAGTGCAAAAGCTGCTTTCAAAACCGCATCCTCAGAGTTTCCCGTAACTATCATGACGGGAAATCCGTATTCATTATTCGTGGCGATCAGGATTCCGAGGTCATCGGATATTTTTTCACCTTTCAAATTGGCCCAGTAGTATTCCCCCCTTTTCCTTAAGAGTTTTATGTGGGAAGATGTTTGTATAATCTTGAGAAGTAATGGGGAAAAGTACTGTTCATCCGGTGTACCTATGATCAATGCTGCACCTTTCCTTACTATGTCAGCATTTCTCACGACATCGAATGCAGGAGTGCTGGTCTTTCCCCTGTAGCCAAGGTCCTCAGCAATGTAAGATACTGCAATGGATGTTACCGGATGAGTTTTTTCGGGCAGCTGGAAGTAAACGATCTGGTCTGGATTTTGGGTTCTGTCGAGAAAAATTTCCGGATACTGGCTGATCAAATATGGTGAGTTGAGGTAATTGATGAGTCCCTTGAGGGAGATTTTTGTAATGTCAATATAACCAATACAGTGTGTTTTGAGAGATTTTAGAGACACAGAGACTTCGAGTGTGGAAAATTTTTTGAGTAGATAAATGGGGATTTTTTGAACGATCCTGTGCCTGTCAGGTTTCAGGTCTTTGAATCCGAGGAACTCACCATTAAAAGCGATCCCCATTTTTAAAGGTACATCGCAGTTGATGAGGTTATAGTCTATTTCAAGGTATGCTTCACTGAAGGCTTCAGGTGAATAGTTGAGTTTGAAATCGATTTTTTCATAGTCATCAGGCAGATTAAGAGTGAATATTGGCTGCCCGGGTGTGGTAAATACCCGAAACTCTCTCCAGGTAAACTGGGCCTGGAGGAGACCAGTAGCGAGGAGGGCGAGGATGAGTTTTTTCATGAATTATTAGATCCCTTTCCTTGTCAGCCTTTTCCTCCCATACCCCGATGAGACCACCGGGGGTTCTTTGAAGATTTCGTGTAACATATCCGTTACTGAAACCTCAGCAAAATCCTCAAATCTCAGATCTTCAATCTCTTCCCAGAGGTCAGTTTCAGTCTCTTCCTCTATGAATTTATCGAGCCCTTTTTCTTTGATTTTTTGAGACAGTACAAGCAGACCAGGCTCTGCGAAGGCTTTGAGAAAGTCTCTGAATTCGGATTTGGGTATGATTACGGGTATCACAACTTTCCCAAGTTTGTCTGAAACTTCTTTTAGGAAGTTGTCAGACGGCGGATCGATAAAACCTACCTCCATGTAGTTTGGAGTTTCGTTGAGAGGAAGAATGCAGTGTTCTGCAATATACTCGCCCCTAAGTTTTTCAATAGCTTCCTTGGGCAGGGTGTCAGGTAGCTCCTCTACGAATTCAAGACCTCTCTGGATGGCGAGAAACTTCCCGATCTGGTCTTCGGAGAGCAGCCCCATCTCAACAAGGATTTCACCGAGTCTCCTTTTCGTCTTTTTTTGCTGTTGTAATGCGTATTCGAGATGCTCCTCTGTGATAATTCGATTTTCAATAAGAAGTTCACCAAGTTTTTTCTGATAAGCGACAAGCTGCTCTGTTTTAGGAAATGCATGCGTCGTTTTTGCCCAGGAAAGGGGCTTTTTTGTTATTTTATGCCAGATAAACTTTGAAAGTGCATTGTAGATGGCAAGAAAGTTGATCAAATTCAACCACGGGACCCTGAGAATGCTATATAGGCCCTGCTTAACTCCGTAAATAACACTCACTGCATAGACCTTCATCAGGAGTCTTTCAAAGAGCATGACAGTGTTGAAGAAAATAACCCACCAGATTATACCTTCACCCGGGATAAATCTTGAGAGGTTCCATCCAGTGTGGAAAAGTTTACCGAGTAAGACATACAGCCATCCCGCGACGAATAAAAGGTTGGTCATAAAACTGATTATGGATGACCATACCCCTTTTCTATCCTTATAAAGATAGAATTTGTCTATGAGTTTGCCACGCCACCTGAGTTTTTCAGTTCCCTGAAAGATAATTCCGAGCATCCAGCGACTTTTCTGCCTGATAGCAGCTTTGAACTGGAATGGGAAGTATTCCCTCGTTGCAATAAACTCACTTTTGTATTCAAAATGTTTTCTTAGCCATGCGGGTAGGAGTTTTAGCCACCAGCTGTGTCTTTTGACTCTCACAGCCCTTTTGAGTAGTGCCTGTTTCCCGCCGAGATCTTTAATATGCTTTCCAATGATGTAGTCTTCTGTTAATGAGCTTGTATCAAAAAGCACATTGCTGTGCTTTTCTGCAAGCTTCTCAAGTATCTGCCTCGAAAAAGCAGTACCCACACCAGCTGAAGGAACGAAGCCTCCAAGGACATTCCTCACATAAATCTCTTTCAGGTGATGCTCAGCAAACTCGTCCATGTATGTCCCTGCCGTGAAATTTTTAAAAGGAACTTCGAGGGAGAATACAGGTATCTGGATCATGTCATATTCAGAGGACAGGTAATTCACGAGCTTCAGAGATAGAGGATGGATGATGTCCTCTGCGTCATGCATCAGAATAATATCAAATTTAATGCCGTTTTCCTCTTCGTACTTCAGCATGTTCTGGTAAATCCAGTTGAGGTTGTCTGCTTTGTTCGTGGGTCCGTCATGAGGAACCTGAGCCATGTGAACATGTGGGTAAAGTCTTTCCACTTTGGCAACTTTCATCTTGGTTTCAAAATCGTTGGGATATACACCGATAAATATGTGATAGTTTTTGTAAGCAAGAACATTCACATTGTGCTTGATCATGTCCTCAATAACTTCAGCCTCTTTCCACGCAGGCAGGAATATGGCAATATTCTTCTCAGGAACTCTATCGAGGTCTTCGAGGTTGACCTTTACCTTTTCGCCATTAAATGTTCTCAGTATGAAGTAGAGTATATCCGAAAATAGGTCATCGAGAGATCCGATGAAGACCCCCCATATTGTGATATACACGAGTATGTAAACGATTGTGAATAGCATAATTAATCAACTACTGCCCATATTATATTTTTGTCAGAAATGTAATCAAGCTTTTTCAAATTTTTCTTTGCAGGACCTTTGATAACAGAACCACTCAGATTGAACTCACTCCCGTGGCAGGGACATCTGAAAATACCGGTTTTTTCGTCATATTCCACGATACAGCCAAGATGTGTACACCGGGCAGACATTAGATGCAGACCATTGGAATCTCTGAAATAGATAACGCCATCCTTTATTTTTGGTTTTAGGCCTATTTCATCTTCGGGAATCCTGACTTTATGCGACTTTTCAGGTGTAAACCGGATGAAGTCGAGCAGAAGTTTTCCACCAATCAAAAAAATTATGAACAGCGAACCCAAAAATTTTCTTCTCTTCATAAGCCTTGATATAGTTTTTTCACTGTTTTAAACTGTTCTCCAATGCTGATTTTCCTCATTACAATCCTATTTTCTCTGAATCAACAGGATGGATGGTTCTATTTATATACTCTCAGGGACACCATTTCGCCAGTCATAGAGGTGCCGGAGGAATCTGAAAGTGGCGAAAGTATTACACTTCGTGGATCAAAGACGATTTCAATCAGCACAGGATCTGATGGTGAATTGCAGATTCAGCAGGGACTCAGATTAACAATTGATGGCAATATTGGAAAACTTGGAGAAATTCAGGGGGTGGTAAATGATAACAGCGACGCCCCGACCGGTGTGGTTTCGAGAACCCTGTCTGGATTTAGCGAGATTTATTTAAAATACCTTTATCGAAATTTCACCTGGAGTTTTGGGAAGATAAACCTCACAACCGATTATTACTCGTCTCCCATGCTTGGTGGTATGATGGAATACAGGGGCGAAGATTCTGATATAAAATTCGCCTACGGAGAAGTGCCGGGGGTGTACAGAATACGCACATTTACAGGGATTACAAACCCGGCTCTACCTTTGAAGATAACTGACAATGGAGAACAGATCGTCAGTGGCACTATCCGGGTTTATCTGAATGGAAACCCCTTAAAGGAGAACAAAGATTTCAGTGTGGACTACATAACTGGCACCGTATACTTCTTACCCGGAGTTGAAATAAAACCAGATGACAGGCTCAGGGTCGAATATATTTCCAGCGAATCTTTTGGCAGAAAATGGCTTACAGGTGTAAACCTGAGTTTACGGAAGGAATTCTATTCCCTGAATTTAAACTTTATTCAGGAGGCGGATGACAGAGCCTACTGGCTCGATAATCTTGGAAGTGAAGCAATTGATTCACTCAAAGACAAAGAAGGTAGAGTTATGATCCCTGCGTGGAGATTCGTCGGGGAGGGCCAGGGAGATTATGACCTTTTGGATAGTATTTTTGTCTATAGAGGTGAAGGGGAAGGGAGTTATTCAGTTAGTTTCACTTATGTGGGGCTTGGTAAAGGAGACTACAGGTTTAACGACGCTGGAGGATTTTTTTACTTTGCAGGTAAAGGTATGGGTGATTATACTCCTTTCATCACAATAACTCCTCCATTGAGAAGAAGGAAAATTCTTATCAACTCCAGCTTGAAACGGGGAGGTTTTGTACTCAAGGGAGGGACCTACATAAGTCTTTTGAAGAAAAATCTTTTTTCAAATTCACCGGAAAGCCAGAATTTGGACGGATTTGCAGGACTGGAGTACAGGAGTAGAGCCCTATCATGGAAACTACTGGCGTTTCAAACTGATTCCGTAGGGTTTTATCTTGCAGATGACCTTGAAGATCAAAGAGGAAGAGGATTTTTGGGAGCTTTTACTGTTAAAAAATTTAAGAACCTGGAACCCGGGATCGAATATTCAAAGTCAGACGAAGCAACGAAGTTAAAGTTATGGCTGCGGGGTAGATCTTATAGAATTTATTATGAAAAATCAGATTCCACAGAAAAATATGGTGGAAAGGTTTTATTTTCTGCCGGAGCAGTAAGGGCTTATTTCGGCGGAGAGAGATTTTATTCAGAAATAGCGTATGATCAGATTTATGGAGGTGCTAGCTATGTCCCATATC
The DNA here is from genome assembly GCA_964571845.1 of uncultured bacterium. Taxonomy (GTDB): domain Bacteria; phylum Hydrothermota; class Hydrothermia; order B15-G9; family WFZT01; genus WFZT01. The sequence goes on from CAZNDM010000050.1 coordinate 30,671, forward strand.
TGACGCTCAAGACTTCAAGGAAATTTTTCTACGATGGGAAGGTGGAGGATGATCTCAATGTGAATTTCCAGAACGAGAATTTGACCCTGGGTTATAGACTGATAAAAACTTCACCCGGTGATTCCCTATTTCAATCTATCCTGTGTGATTATTCTGGTTTTACCCAAAACATCGGATACTCACTCAGGTTTCGTTATAGAGAGGATTTGCAGAAGGATGTATCCTTCAGATACATCTATGTTGGTGATGGCAACGGTAATTATTCTTACGATTCGACGAGCGGAAGATTTTATCGGGATCCCCTTGGTAGTTATGAGAGACAGGTGATGTACAGTGGCCAGGATGCTGGCATAAAGAGCCTTTTCGGGGATCTGGCACTAAACATATCGAGACTTTCCCTCAAATTTTCGGGCACGATCAAATTTTCTAATAAAGTTACATCCAGGCAGGAAAATTTCTACCTTACTTATTCCGACAATAGATTTTATGGTAATTTCACAAAAGTTTTTGACTATCATCTCGATGAGGAGAATGTTTTTGAAGATGGAACGGCAGAGTACAGACATGGACAGTTAATTCCGGGTATCAGGTATATACGAAGTGGTGGAACGGAAATGACGGATGACAGATACATCGAGATCTACGGAAAATTCAGACATAGAAAACTTCAGTTGAAGTTGGGAAGTTTCTTCAGACCTTCGTATCCTCCGGGTCTGAGTGCAGGATTTAGCTTAGGAAGAGAAATTCTGTCAGGTTTTTTTCAAGCAAACCTGGATTTTAGCTATGTCTCTGCTGCTCCTGCTGGGGCTTTTCCTCCAGAAGGTATGTCTTTCATGTATTCATTAAATTATTCTCACAGGTTTTTGGCAAGCACAGGAGGAAACCTTGAATTACGCGGGAGAAAGCAGAAGGGAAGACACATCTACACACTCAGGTTTTCACTTTCCATTGAGTTTTAATAAGAATTTCTCGAACTTTTCAAAGACCTCTTTGGCAGTCAGTTTGTGGATGCAATCGAATGTGCCCAGGGGACACTTCTTTCTCCAGCATGGTTGACATGGAAGACCTTTGTATGCAAAGGAATGATGGGGGTATGGTGGAGTCCAGGCTTCTGGTAACTCTGTAAAGAACAGGGCAAAAGTTGGTGTCCCCTGGCTGACAGCTATGTGCTTTGGTCCTGAATCTGAACCGAAGAAGACACCGGCAAGTTTCATCAATGCTCCGAGCTCGTGCAAACTTTTTGTTGGAGGAGCAACTTTTAGCCCTTTTGCGCACTCGAAAATGGCGGCGTGAGTACGGGGATTGTCATTTATCAGTAAAACGGGTATTTTGAATTTTCTCATTACAAGATTAAAAAATTCACAGTATTTTTCCGGTTCCCAGGCCCTGTGAGGTAGATCCAGTCTGATGTGAGAGACCATGAAAAACCCGGTTACTCCCATTTTCCTGATTTTTTCGTTCATGTGATCAATGTAATGACCCGGGATGGGAAACTCTGTTTCAATGGGGACTTCCATTGGATCTATACCAAGGGGCCTTAAAAACTCGAGTCTATGATAAACCGTGTAGTGAATTTTACCAAAAGGGGGATTTATGGCTACATTGTAGTATCTGATCTTTCCGGGTTTGTGGATTGCGAATACATATTTTGCTCCTGATAACCTGGCTGATATTGCCGATGTGAGATTACCTTTAAGATCCATGAAAATAGACGGTTTAAAGCGTCTGATAGAGATGATATTTTTTGTGCTGAAGAGAACGGGTGTTACCCTTTTATTGTACTCAAGAATCTGAATTGCAGGATGTCTTGAGATATAAATGATTCTGAAATGTGGAAATCTTTCGTTCAGTGCTCTTATTAATGGAGTGTCGAGGAGGGTGTCACCAATTGCCCCCGGTCTGAAAATTACGATACTTTCTACATCCACCTTTCAGAAAAATCTTTTCCAGTTTTTCATTAGATTGAAAATCGAGGTCGTCTTTTTGAGTTTACCAAAAAATGGTAGCATCTTGAGGAGATACTTAATTTTCCCGTGTCCGTACATCGCGTGAACAGATAATCTGGCAACGGAGAACAGCTCTTCATCGTATGGATACCACCAGAGCTGGGATGTGCGGTTATTAAAGTCTTCGCTAACAAACTTGATATTTGTAAGCTCGAGCAGGCCGAACCTCCCATGAGTTCTGCCTATTCCTGAGTCTTTAACTCCGCCCCATGCCCCTTCAGGCTCTCCAAAGCTGAAGACATGGTCGTTTATGGTTACTGTCCCTGTGTTAAGTTTTTCTGCCAATTTTCTTGCAAGAGAAACATCCCGAGTCCAGATTGATGCCGTTAGACCGTATCTCGAATCGTTAGCAAGTTCAATTGCCTCATCAATTGTTGAAAATTTCATTACAGGTAAAACAGGTCCAAAGGTCTCATCCTGCATGACGATCATGTTGTGGTTCACTCCCGTAAGGATTGTTGGCTGGAGGAAAAATCCACGATCACCTGTCCTTTTGCCGCCAAATACGATTCTGGCTCCTTTTTCAACGGCATCCTCTATGTGCGCTTCAACAAGCATTCTCTGTGATTCGGTTGTCATCGGACCCATCTCGGTGTCAGGATCAAGGGGATCTCCGACCTTTAGACCCTGCGTGAACGATACTATCCCATCGAGTAGGGTGTCATAAATTTTCTCATGCACATAGAGCCTCTCTATTGATGCGCAGGTCTGCCCCGCATTCATAAACGCTCCCCAGGCAATTCCTCTTATCGCCCTCTCTATGTCCGCATCCTCAAGCACAATGGCAGGATCTTTGCCTCCAAGTTCCAGGATCACCTTTTTAAGGCCTTCAGAAGCAAGAGACATGACTCGCTTGCCAGTTTCGACCGATCCTGTGAATAAAATGATCCTTGTATCGGGATGTTTAATAACAGCTTCTCCCACTGAGGATCTGCCAGTTAAGACATTAACAAGTCCGGGAGGCGCTCCCGCTTCGTCAAAGATAGCAGCGATGGAAAGGCCTATAGCGGATGTCGTTGAAGATGGTTTTAGCACGACTGTATTACCAGTGAAGATACTGGCAATTATGTCAAGAAAAGGGATGATAAAGGGATAGTTCCAGGGTGAAATCACACCAACGACTCCCACGGGGTCAAATCTGTAGTATCCTTTTTTGTCCCTGAAAAGGACCTGCCAGTATTTGATTTTGAGTTCTTCGAGATACACCCTGCCACGATTTACATAAAAGTCGAGCGCATCAATGGAGGGCAAGACTTCCACTGTGAGGGCTTCGGAGATCGGTTTTCCCTGCTCCTCGGCTATTATCCTGGCTATATCTTCGCTTCTCGAAATCAGTACATCTTTTACACTTCTGAGCAGACTCTCTCTTTCATCAAATGTTGTCTCTTTCCACTTTTTGAAAAAGGATGAAGCGGCACTGAATGCCTCCTCAATTAGGGAATCATTAACTGCGTCTATCTCGAGGAGAGTCTCTCCTGTTGATGGATTCAGGGATTTAAAACTTTCCCCCGTTGACACCCATTTTCCATTTATGTATGGCTTTGTCAGTTCCATTTTAAAATTTCCTCATCTCAGGGTTTTTGTAGTTTTTAAGGAAGAAATTGACAATGTTGTCAATGTAAGATGTGAGTGGTGGAACCCTGATTCCAAGCGGTCCCAGGTCTTCTAAGGTGTTTGAGGAGTCATAGTGGACCTTGTGTACAAAATAGGGGGTCGCTTCATATGGGACGCCAAAGACTCTGGCGAGCGGCCTTATTCTCAAAAATGCCTGAACGAGACTGAGGGGTATTTCCCCGTGAGGTTCCTTTCCCCTGATTTTTATTGAAAACAATTTGTAGAGTTCTCGCGCCGTTAAAGGTGCAGGATCTGTAAGGTGATAAGTTTTGCCCGTTGATTTATTAAGTCCTGTAAGTTCTACAGTTGCCTTCACGATGAAATCTACCGGCACGAGATTGACCTCTGCATCACCTTTTCCCATGTATGGGAGGGGAATAAAACGAGGGACTCTTTTGAAGAATACCATAACATAATACGGTCCATCAAACTTGTCTGTTTCTCCGGTCTGTGAATCTCCGATCACGATGCCCGGTCTGATTATCACAATGGGCAGGTCCCCTAATCTTTCTCTGACCTCTTTTTCTGCAAGAAACTTTGTGTACTCATAATGGTTTTTGAAAGATTGCCCCTTATCGAGCTCGTCTTCGTAAACAGTCCCTGTCCGCTTGCCAGATACATACGCGGTTGAGAAGTACACAAATTTCTCAAGAAAGGGGAGATTGTCGGCAAAATTCAAAACATTTTTGGTGCCCTCGACATTCACCCTGTATGCAGGATCGAATTCGACTGTCAGATCATAAATGGCTGCAAGGTGGAACAGATGAGTTATCCTGGGCTTGATTTCTTTGAATTTCGATGGTTCCAGTTTGAGATTCTGTGCCGTGATGTCTCCGGGTATCAATTCAATCCTGTCTCGAAACGGGAATTTCAGAATCTCCTCTTTTGCCCTGTTTAGCATTCGCTGTTCTACCAGAAGAAAAATCTTCTCATAATCAAATTTTTCCTGGAGTGAATTGATGAGTCTTTTACCTATGAATCCGGGAAAGCCTGTTAAGAACAAAGCGCCCATACTTTTATTATAGGGTGTGCCCCGAAATTTTCCATTGTTTTGTGTTAAACCATTGGGGGATTTTTAATGCATAGTAACCTTCGGTTACTTTTTGATTTTATCCCAGCCTCCCGCTTTTTGTATGTAGCCCTCATCTATATAAATTCTTCTGCCGCGGACCTGGAATTTGACGGGGAGAAATTTTTCTGTAACCATGATGTTTGTCTGTGTGTGTTTGGTAACTTTACTGACAACGATTTCACCACCTGCAAGGGCGATGAGGGGTATGATGTTGTCTTGGAGGTGTATATCAACTGTTGCACCAGAGTTGAGTTCGTGAATGAGGTTCTTCGCCGCCTCCTGACCAATTTTTTCAGCGGGTACCCCAAGTTTTCCAATATTGTCAGATCCTATAATGGCTCCGGAACTGAATTGAGCGTACGCAAGAATAGAGCATCCCGGAGTTAAGCTCTCCTCATAATGGATTACTTCGATCGGGTTGAATTTTTTGAGGATTTCTCTTGCCCCTTTAAGCTGTCTTTCTGCGACATTTCTCTTTTTTAACTTGGTTGAGGACACAGAAATGATTTTGACAAATTCGAGTTTTCCCTGTTCCGTGAGTAGTATTGGCTTGATTTTTAGGGAACTTGTGGGATAAACCTCGACTTCTACTATTCCACCTCCTGCAGGGTAATAACCCCTCCGTCGAACTCTGACTTCTATTTTCTTTGAAAATCTTTCAACGAAGGGTTGGTAAATATATCGAAGGTAATCGATGGTCATTCCGCCGGGAACATCTGTACCGCCAATAATGGTAAGTTTTGACGGTTTTTCTGCAAGTGTTAATGTGGGCAAAAGAGTCTGAAGTACGAGGGTGATGCTACCTGCAGTATGGATATCCAGTTTGAGATTACCACCTAAAACTCTGCCAGGGTGAAATTCAAGCTCGGTGCTGTTCAGTTTGTCCCCCTTGGCATCTGATTCTGTGATCTGTTTCAGGGCTCTTATGATGGATAGATGTTGCATTTTCAGACCCGGGTTTTTGCGGGATGCCCTGATATTGTGGATTCTAAAAGGCTTACCTGTGAGAAGTGAGAGAAATAAGGCTGTTCTGACAATTTGACCTCCGCCCTCACCGTATGAGCCATCAATCTTGATCATAGAGGATAAATTATACCTTAATCGAAGGTGCTCGAAAAATATTTTTCATTAATTGTTTTGAGGAAAAACTCTCTTTTTTCTTCTGTTTCGGGAATACCACTCTGGATATCCATACTATGGGCACAACTTTGGTCTCGCTTTTTACTGTAGCGAAAAGGCTCCCGGAGTCTTCCTCCATTTGATAAAAAGCAGTGTAAAAGTTTTTGGGTGTTCTCCACACTCTGCGGAAGGCAAATTCACCCACTCTTATCTCGCCCTACGATGAGCTTACCCGAAAACCTCCCACCGTTCGCATGAGAGTTAACCCAATGTCTCCCCTTCGGCTTTTCGGGAAACCATTCTACAACTTCACCCATCATGAAAAGGAAAGGGTTATCCTCACAATCACTCTTCCGTTTAGTGGAGGGATTACATAAAATCTCTCCTCCCTCGAAATAGATGGATTTCTCCACAAACTTTCCCTCCCGCCTTGTGTGAAAGACCACTTACCACCTCTTCTCCCATGTGGTGTGACGGCTCACCTTCAACCTTCTATCCCAAGAAATGGGAGCGTTCATCTATGGCTTCCCCTTCCAAGAGGTGGAGGATTGAGGGGATGGGAACGAAAGCACTCTATGCTCTCCCCGGTCTAATCTGTTCTTTCTGCCCCCTCCTTAATCCTCCCCCGCTTCGCGGGGGAGGAGATTGAGGGAAAATCCCCCACGAAGCGGGGGAGGAGATTGACGGGAAATTTCTCGCGAAGTGGGGAGGAGTTTGGAGGAAATTCTTCTGCGAAGCGAGGGAAGAGGATTGACAGAAAGTCTCCCATGAAGCGGGGGAGGAGGAAGACGAAAAATCTCTCGCGAAGTGGGGGAGAGGATTGATGAGAAGTTTCTCGCGAAGTGAGGGAGAAGAATGGTGTAAAACTCCCGTGAAGCAGAGGAGGGGATTGATGTAAAATCTTCTGCATGGTGAAGGAGGGGTTTGAAGGAAAAACCCTCGAAAAGCAGGGGGAAGATTTTGTCGAGTCTCCTCTACCACAGCGTTAACATACTACAGGGACAGGGTTGAGGGGATCTCCCCGCATTGCGAGAGAGGGATTGGCGGAAAATCATCCGCACTTAGGGGGAGGCGGTGGAGGAGGTTAAAAGATGCATTCATACTTTTTCCAAAAGCCTTTTTGATCGACCCTCCTTCCTGCTGTTAACAATCGTTGTCGTATGCAATAAAATAGTGTGATATACACTTCGGGAGGAAAGATATGGGATTTTTCATTGCTGGTGAGGACGAGATAAAAAAGGGTCGTACAACCGATGTCTATTTCACACGGACGGAGAGGATTTTAAAGGAAAAGAACATTCACAATGTTTCTGTAGCCGAATTCACAGTCTCAAGTCTCCCTGATGGGTACAAATGGGCGATTTTTGGAGGACTTGAGGAAACTGTTGAGCTTTTGAAAGGAAGAAACATTGACCTTTACGCATTCCCTGAAGGCACTCTCTTCAGATCGAGAGATGTGAACGGAGTTCTCGTCCCTGTAATGTACATCGTAGGTGATTATGTGGAGTACGCCATTTATGAGACCCCTGTTCTTGGTTTCCTTTGTCAGACAACAGGGGTGATGACGAAGTCGGCGAGAGTTAGAATAGCAGCCGGTGACTCTCTCGTTCTATCGTTTGGCATAAGAAGGATGCATCCGGCTCTTGCGCCCATGATTGATAGAGCAGCGTATATTGGAGGATGTGATGGGGTATCCAGCATTATTGGAGCTGAAACTATTGGGCAGCCACCAAAGGGAACGATGCCCCACGCTCTCATGATCACAATGGGTGAAGATGAAGCCTGGAAAGCTTATGACGAACTTATGCCACCAGAAGTCCCGAGAATAGCTTTGATTGACACTTTTGGTGATGAAAAGTTTGAAGCAGTTAAAGCCGCCGAGATATTCAAAAACCTGCAGGCTGTTAGACTGGACACTCCGGGATCAAGGCGAGGCAATTTCCCGGCAATTATCAGAGAAGTCAGGTGGGAGCTTGACATTAGAGGTTACAGCCATGTAGGTATATTTGTTTCTGGTGGACTTGATGAGAACACTATTCCGGAACTCAAGAAAGCAGGTGCCACGGGATTCGGGGTGGGTACATCCATTTCCAATGCCCCAACTGTTGACTTTGCAATGGATATAGTTGAAATTGATGGAAAGCCTGCTGCAAAGAGGGGAAAATTCAGTGGCAGAAAAGATACCTACAGGTGTTCTGATTGTTACTCATTTGTAAATGTTAAGCACGGAGAAAAACCACCGGAGAAATGTCCAGTGTGTGGTGGAAAGCTTGAACTGATGCATAAAAAGATCCTTGAAAAAGGAGAACCTGTCGCTGATCTCCCCGATGTTGACACCATCCGTAAATATGTGCTTGACCAGCTTGCTCACATTTCTAAAATTGACGAAAATCCACTTTGAGAGGTAATGGATGAAGGTTGTAATTCTTGCAGGTGGAAAAGGGAAGAGACTTGAGCCTTATACGACTCTCCTGCCCAAACCTTTGATGCCCGTCGGAGAGTATCCCATACTTGAAATTATTCTCAGACAGCTAAAATACTACGGATTTAAAGAGGTTATTCTTGCTGTTGGACATCTCGCTGAGCTCATACAGGCCTATTTTGGTAGCGGTGAAAAATTGGGAATTAAAATAGAATATGCCTTTGAACCGTATCCTCTTGGAACAGTGGGTCCACTGAGGTTGATTGAGAAAAGACTCGATGACTCTCCATTTCTGGTGATGAACGGTGACATACTTACTGATCTCGATTTCAAGGAGTTCATGGATTTTCACATCTCAGCAGGGGGTGTGTTGACCGTAGGTGTTAAAAAGAGAAGAGTTGACATCGACTTTGGAGTTGCTGAGCTATCCGGTAATGTGATTGTGAATTATCGGGAAAAACCAACCTTTGACTTCTGGGTCTCCATGGGTGTTTACATCTTTGAACCTACAATCCTTGAGTACATACCAGAGGGACAGAGATACGATTTTCCTGATCTCGTCAGGAAGCTCATTGAGAATGGCGAAAAGATTTCAGCTTACCTCTACAATGGATTCTGGCTGGATATAGGGCGGGAAGAGGATATGAAAAGGGCTCAGTACGAATTTGAAAGTAGAAAGGATTCACTTTTGAAATGAAGGCTCTTATCCTGAGCGGTGGAAAAGGCACGAGACTCAGACCGGTAACATACAGCATGGCAAAACAGCTCGTTCCCATTGCCAACCGTCCGATCCTGTTTTATGTGATAGACAATGTGGTTGAGGCTGGGATTAAGGAGATTGGAATAATAATATCACCTGAAACAGGCGAAGAGGTGAAGAGGGCAGTTGAGATGTACAGGACTCGGGATGCCAAATTTACATTCATTCTTCAGGAAGTGCCACTCGGCATTGCACATGCTGCTGCTCTGGCAAGAGATTTTATAGGAAATGATACCTTTGTACTCTATCTCGGAGATAACCTTATTGGCTCCGGGATTGGGAGTTTTAAGGAGAGGTTTGAAGCCGAATCACCAGACGCCCTTATACTTGTGAAAGATGTTGATGAGCCACAACATTTTGGCGTTGTAACATTTGACGAAGAGGGAAATGTTATCAGACTGGTTGAAAAACCTAAATTTCCACCCTCAAAATTTGCACTCGTGGGCGTTTACTTTTTTAAACCCGTTATTTTCGAGGAAATCGAGCAACTAAAACCTTCGTGGCGTGGGGAGCTGGAGATTACTGAGGCAATTCAGGGGCTCATTGATTCCGGTAAGAAGGTTGTTGCTGAGTATCTCGATACATGGTGGCTTGATACAGGAAAGAAGGATGACATTCTTGAGGCAAACAGGGTCGTGCTCGATGAGTGGATTGAGCGAAACATTCAAGGGAGGATCGATGAAAATTCCCTCATTTCTGGTAGGGTAAAAGTGGAAAAAGGGGCCATTGTGGAAAATTCTGAGATCAGGGGACCTGCTGTGATTGGCAGTGGCTCAGTAATAAAAAATTCTTTCATCGGTCCCTATTCGAGTATCGGGAATTTTACTCACATTGAAAATTCTGAGCTCCAATTTTCAGTGGTCCTTGATGGAGCCAGTATTACAAATGTTCAGGGAATTGACAGCTCAATCATAGGGAAAAGGTCTGTTATTCGTGGCAACGGTGGCAGGAGGAAAAGGCTGTTTGTGGGAGATGACTCTGTGGTGGAGTTTTGATCATGCCAGGGTTTCTAAAAATTGATCTGTGGCTCGAGGGTGCATTCGTACTGGTTCCCAGGGTGTTTTATGACCATAGAGGATATTTTATGGAAAGTTACAACGATAGGGATTTCAGAGAACTCGGACTTGATCTGCACTTTGTTCAGGATAACGAATCCTGGACAGAGAAAGCCGGCACCATCAGGGGTTTACACTATCAGATTTCACCAGCCACCCAGGCGAAGCTTGTCAGATGTGTTCGGGGTTCCATTTTTGATGTTATCGTTGACATCAGGCCCGAAAGCCCGACATTCGGTAAATGGTCTGCTGTCCTTCTCAATGACAGGAACCACAAGATGCTCTTTGTGCCCGTGGGCTTCGCCCATGGTTTTCAATCCCTTGTTGACGATGTAATCGTATCTTACAAAGTTACAGGTTTTTATTCAAAAGAACACGACAGGGCTATCAGATGGGATGACCCCAGAATTGGTATTTCCTGGCCCCTGGATAATCCAATTCTCTCACAAAAGGATAGGAATGCTCCGCTTCTTGAAGAGGCGGAGCTTAGATTTTAATCATGAAAATCCTCGTTACAGGTGGCGCTGGATTCATCGGAAGCGAATTTGTTAGACAGAATAAGGACCATGAACTGATGGTCGTTGATAACTTCTCTTATGCAGGAGATCCAGAAAGACTGGACTCCGTCAAAGACAAAGTCGTAATCTGGAGTGTTGATATACGCGATTTTAAAAGTCTCATGGACGCTTTTAGAGAATTTACTCCTGATGTTGTTGTCCATTTTGCTGCACAGACCCATGTGGACAGGAGCATTTACTCTCCAGTTGAATTTTACGAAACCAATATTGTGGGAACACACAATGTTTTGAAGGCGTCCCGTGAGGTGGGAGTTTCTTTATTTATCAATATTTCCACAGATGAGGTGTACGGTGAGAGACTGCAAGAGGGCAAATACAGAGAGTCGGACCCACTCAATCCCGGATCTCCTTACGCTGTTAGTAAGGCAGCTGCGGACATGCTGGGAAGGGCGTTTATGAGAACATACGGCTTACCGGTAATAACGGTAAGACCCTCAAATAATTACGGTCCGTGGCAGTATCCCGAGAAGCTTATCCCTGTAGTCATTGCAAAAGCCATGAACGATGAGCCGGTTCCCGTGTATGGAAAGGGCAATAACATCAGAGAGTGGATCCATGTTGAAGATACGTGCCGTGCAATATGGAAATTGATTGAAAAAGGGACTCCGGGAGAAATTTACAATGTGGGGTCTGGCGAGGAATACACGAACATTGAAGTTGTTAAAATGATACTCAAAATAATGCAAAAACCTGAGACTTTGATAAGATTTGTCAGGGATAGAGCTGGACATGATTTCCGATATTCCATTAATATTGAAAAAATTCAAAATGAAATTGGCTGGTCTGCCCGCATAAGATTTAGCGAGGGCCTTCGCCAGACTGTTGACTGGTATATGAGACATAGTAACTGGCTGAACCGTAAAGTGGAATCAGTCAGGAATTTCTGGGATATTGTTTACAGGGATGAAAATAGCAATTACAGGAGCTAATGGACAGCTCGGATCTGCTCTCTTGAGAAATGCTCCGGGTAATGTCTCTTTGCTCCCCGTAACACGAAAAGACTTTGATATCAGAGATTTGAAAGCATTACAGGGATTTATCGCGGAGGAAAGACCGGATATTTTGATTAATACAGCTGCTTTTCACAACACTGTTGAATGTGAAGAAAACAGGGATCTCTGTATCCTCATAAACAGTTTTATCCCGCTTTTTATGGCCATCCTGACGGAAAAGTATGGGGGATTTGTTGCTTTTATAAGCACAGATTATGTTTTTGACGGGGAGAAAAAAGGGGAGCTTTATTATGAGGACGATAACCCCAACCCACTAAATGTTTATGGGTATTCAAAATTCCTTGGAGAAAGCCTGATAAGTGAAAAGGTGAAGAAATTTTACATTTTTCGAACCTCCAGTTTGTTTGGCAGAACAATTCGAAAAGACGGTAACTTCGTGCTAAAAATACTTAATAAGGCAAAAAAGGGTGAAACGATCAGGGTTGTAAATGATATTTACATGACCCCTACTTATTCGGAAGATGCTGCGAGGATGATGTGGGAGGTAATTGAGAATGGGTATTCTTCCGGGATTTACCATGTATCCAATACCGGGGTTGTGTCGTGGTACGAGTTTTCAAAGAAAATTCTGGAAATTTCGGGGATAAGCGGGGAGGTCCGGCCAATATCACACGAGGAATTAGGGGAAAAAATCAAGAGGCCATTGTGGAGTCCTCTGGGTAGCAGGAAGTTGCGTCCAGAGAGATTCTGGGGGGAGGCACTGAAAGAATATCTGGAGGTGCTGAAAGATGGTTGATCTGAGTGTAATAACAATAAGTCATGGCCATCACCAGGAGGTAAAAAAGCTCTACAGATCCATTTTCAATAAAAAATGGAATGTGGAGCTTGAGTTTTTACTCATAGACAATCTCCCCCCTCATAGGACAGCAGAGCTGGTGGAAAGGGCCTTCCCTGCAGTAAAGGTCGTGAGAAACCTGAGGTCAAGAGGATTTGCTCATAACGCCAATCGAGGTATTTTGCGCTCAAAAGGAGAGTTTATATTTCTGCTAAATCCGGATATAATTGTGCTTGACGGATTATTTGATAGAGTTGTGGAATTTATGAGAGCTCATCCCAGGGTTGGGATTTCAGCTCCGATGCTATTAAATCCCGACGGTACGAGGCAACCCTCTGCAAGGAATTTCCCGAATCTCCCTGTTATGATTCTTCGGGGCTTTGGTCTGGATAAAATCTTCAGGCATATTCCAATAAATATCAGGTATGAACTCAGATGTATGGAATCGGTTAATGGATTTGTTAAAGTTGACTGGATAACAGGTGCTGCAATGGTTATTCGCCGCAGTGCCATTGAGGAAATAGGTCTTTTTGACCATAAAAACTTTTATCTCTATTTTGAAGATGTTGACATTTGCTACAGGATGTGGAAGGCTGGCTGGGAAGTCGCATACATACCTGATGTTAAGGCGATCCATGAATGGAAAAGGCGGAGTTCAAAAAATCCGTTTTCGATCTACAAGTACTATCATGTAGTCAGTGGTCTTAAATTTTTTAAGAAATACGGTTTAAAACTGAAAAATCCGAGGGAGGGTAAAACATGAAAGTTTTTTATCTATCTTCTGAGATATACCCATTTGCGAAGACAGGTGGGCTCGCTGATGTCGCCGGCACCCTACCCGTTAGCCTTAAAAAGCTCGGCGTGGACATTATTCTCGCCATGCCCTATTACAACAAGTTCGTCGAAAAGCACGATCCTGAGGATGCAGGGATTACGCTGGATGTGGAGTTTAACGGTGAAGTCTTCAAAACACCTGTCCTGAAGAAAGAGTACAGAGGGGTGACTACTTACTTTATCAGAAATGACAGATACTTTGACAGAGATTACCTTTATGGAACACCAGAGGGTGATTACCCGGATAATCCATTAAGATTCGGATTCTTCTCGGTTGCTGCCCTGAGACTTCTTGAAAAATTGAATTTTAAACCGGGGATTATCCATCTCAATGACTGGCAAACTGCTCTGATACCTGTTTATCTGAAAAACACCGATCTTTTCCCATTTTTGAAAGACACAAAAACGATTCTGACGATTCACAACCTCGCCTATCAGGGAACTTTCCCGCCAGATGTACTAAAAAGCCTCATGCTGCCCGAATCTCTGTTCAACATGGAAGCACTCGAGTTCTATGGAAAGATCAACTTTCTTAAAGGTGGTATAGTATTTTCTGATGTTATCACCACAGTGAGTCCCACTTATGCAAGGGAAATACAAACATCAGAATTTGGTTATGGACTTGAAGGAGTCCTGTATAAGCGCAGGGAACACCTGTTTGGCATCCTCAACGGGATTGATTATGATGTGTGGAACCCGGAAACTGATGAATATATTTACTACAATTACTCTTATGGAGATTTCCATTACAAAAAAGTTCTGAATAAAACCCATCTTCAGGAGGATATGGGATTGCCCGCGAGCTCCGAGATCCCTCTCATAGGCATAGTTTCAAGACTCGCTGCCCAGAAAGGTTTTGATCTTCTATCAGATGCCATGAGTGAGCTTTCAAGGTTGGATCTCCAAATGGTGATTCTCGGAACAGGTGATAAAATATACCAGGATCTCCTCATGGATTTTGGCACAAAATTTCCCGATAAATTTGCAGTTAAAATTGATTTCGATCCGGTACTGGCAAGGAGGATTTATGCTGGGTCAGATATGTTCCTCATGCCCTCAAGATACGAGCCCTGTGGCCTTGGACAGATGATTGCAATGAGGTATGGAACGATTCCCATTGTGAGAAAAACGGGGGGCCTTGCCGATACCGTGGAAGATTTTACTTACGAAAAATTAAAAAGAGACCCGGGTAAAAGAAAGGGATACGGGTTTAGCTTTGGAACCTATACACATGCCCACCTCATTGATGCTATTAAACGGGCTTTGAAAGTTTTTAAAGATCAGGAAACATGGCAGCAACTTATAAAGATCGCCATGACAAGAGACTTCTCATGGAAAAGCTCGGCAAAGGAATATGTTGAACTGTACGAAAGAGTGATCTTCATGTAGGAGGTGTCCATGAGAAGGATATTGTTTATCCTCATATTTACGGGATTCCTGTCTGCGCAGTTTGAGCCTGATACTTTAAATACCGTTGGCGGCGGGATGGGTGTATCGGTTATAGATGGAAATCCTTATATTTCATTCAATCTGTCAACGGAGTTGAGGTTTGGTAAACTGGGGGTGGGGCTCAATATCCCTCTTCTTTTCAGTCCAAAAGACGGGATAAAAAAGGATGACTGGGACTCAAAGAGAGACTATGCAAGGATAATCTCATACATCAGGTATGGGTATAGGGGATCACCTTTCTATGTGAGGTTGGGGGCATTGAACTTTACCACACTTGGCCACGGTTTTCTCGTTTACAATTATTCGAACCGTGTGAGGACAGATGTTGTTAAAATTGGAATGGAAATGTCCATTGATCGTGGTTTGTGGGGACTGGAGTTTTTCAACAGCGATTTTGGGAGACTTGGCGTTGTGGGTGCGAGGGTGGTTGCCCGCCCCTTTTTGGGGGTGCCAATTGTAGAGCGGCTTGAGTTTGGTGCTTCCTATGTGAGGGATTTTGATCCTGATGAAAGAAAGGACACCGATGACGGAATCTCGGCATTCGGTTTTGATGCAGGTTTTCCCATTTTTGAATATTCACTCCTGAGTACAGAAGTCTATATGGATTACGGGAATATTGTTGATAACGGACATGGTGCCGCTGAAGGTATCATCTTTAGATTTTCCAGACTTGGAATATTCGATCTATCCCTCAAACTCGAAGAGAGACAGCTTTCAGCACACTTTTTGCCTGCCTACTTCAACAGGATGTACGAGGTTGATAAGTTTACAAAGCAGGAGATACTTGACTCGATTACAGAAGGTGAGAACGGGAGTTTTGGAGAACTTTACGCAGAGGCACTGGGTAAATTGAAGGCATACGGAAATTTTTTCCATAAAAAGGGTGTCAAAAACAGCGGTGTTCTGAATCTTTATGCAACAACTGGCACAATGTTCCCTCTTTTCAGGGTCAACTGGAGGTACTTTAAGGACAGAATTGAAACCATGAATGATATCTTCTCCATTGACGAAAGGTCAGTACTTTTTACAGAAATCGGTTACAGAATGAATCCATACACGACTGTTTATATGGTGATAACGAGGAGATATCGTTTGGACGAGGAAACAGGCGAGTTTGAGCCTGAAGACACCTATAGTATCAGAGCAGATTTCAGCTGGCGGTTTTGACGGACAAAATATCGCCTGAAAATTGATTTTTTAAGGTCTGACAAATAAAATAAAGGACATTATGATCGAAATGGACAAGAAATACGACCATAGAAAAGTTGAGGATAAATGGTATAAATTCTGGGAGGAGAGAGGATACTTCAAGGCAGAGCCCAAACCTGGAAAGAAAAAGTTTGCCATATCCATGCCACCGCCCAATGTGACCGGCAAGATCCACATGGGACATGTGCTGAACAACACTCTGCAGGACATTCTTATCAGAATGAAGAGGATGCAGGGGTATGAGACGCTCTGGCAACCGGGAATTGACCACGCAGGCATCGCTACCCAGAATGTGGTTGAAAGAGAACTTGCCAAGGAGGGGAAAACAAGATTTGATCTTGGCCGTGAAGAGTTCATAAAACGAGTATGGAAATGGAAGGAAAAGTACGGAAATACTATTCTGCTTCAGTTAAGAAAACTCGGGGTCTCTGCTGACTGGTCAAGGACAAAGTTCACCATGGACCCCGACATGTACGAAGCTGTTATTGAGGCTTTTGTCAGGCTTTATGAAAAAGGTCTTATTTATAAAGGTACGAGAATAATCAACTGGTGTCCAAGATGTGGCACCGCACTTGCCGATGATGAGGTGGAGTACAAAGAGGAACACTCACACCTCTGGTACATTAAGTATCCACTTGTTGATGAGGACGGCTTTATTGTCGTCGCAACCACCCGACCGGAAACCTATCTCGGTGATACAGCAGTAGCCGTCAACCCCAATGACGAAAGGTACAAACACCTAATCGGTAAAAAGGTAAAACTGCCACTTATTGACTGGATAAGGAAAAGCTTTTCTCTTGAAGGAGAGGGCGAAGATGTTTCTCCAGAAATTCCGATAATTGCTGATGAACTCGTTGATCCAGAGTTTGGCACAGGGGCTGTGAAAGTAACACCTGCACATGACCCAAATGACTATGAAATTGCCGAAAGACACAATCTTCCTCATGTTGTTGTTCTTGATCTTGAAGCCAGAATGAATGAGAATGCAGGTCCTTACAGGGGACTTGATCGATACGAGGCACGCAAAAAGATCGTTGAGGACCTTAAAAAAGCCGGTTTTCTCGAGAAAACCGAAAATTACAGTCACTCGGTAGGACATTGCTACAGGTGTAACACCGTGATCGAACCTTATCTGTCGGAACAGTGGTTTGTGAAAATGAAACCACTTGCTGAACCTGCAATAAAAGCAGTAAAAGAGGGAACCATAAAGATAATTCCTGAAAACTGGAAAAAGGTTTATTTCCACTGGCTTGAGAATGTAAAAGACTGGTGCATATCCAGACAGATCTGGTGGGGACACAGAATCCCGGTGTATTATTGCAAAGATTGTGGAGAAATGACAGTTTCGAAGGAAAAGCCTGAAAAGTGTCCACACTGCGGATCTCCGCATCTCGAACAGGATGAAGATGTCCTTGATACCTGGTTCTCCTCCTGGCTATGGCCATTCTCCACGCTCGGATGGCCCAGGAAGACACCTTATCTGGAATATTTCTATCCCAATGATGTTCTCGTCTCTGGCTGGGATATCCTGTTTTTCTGGGTCGCAAGGATGGTGATGGCGGGCTACGCTTTCATGGGCAAAGAACCCTTTGAATACATTTATCTCAACGGATTAATCAGGGATGAACAGAGGCGAAAACTTTCAAAGTCTCTTGGCAACTCTCCTGATCCCCTCGACCTCTTTGAAAAGTTTGGCGCTGATGGTGTCAGGATGGGGCTGATGCTGATTGCACCTGAGGGTCAGGATATCCTGTACAGTGACAAGAGACTTGAAGTTGGCAGAAACTTTGCAAATAAAATATGGAATGCCACGAGACTTCTATTCCTGAACATGGACGAGAACTACAAATGGGAAGGATTGCCAGAAAATCTTGAGCTTGAAGACAGATGGATTCTAACAAAAACCAATGAAACTGTCGAAAAAGTTACCCGCGGATTAGATAAATTTGACTTTAACGGTGTTGCCTGGACTCTTTACGAATTTTTCTGGGGTGAGTTCTGTGACTGGTATCTCGAAATGATAAAACCGAGACTGGCGGACCCCGAGAAAAAGAACACTGCTTTAAGCGTCGCTTTTTATGTGCTTGACAGGTTTCTGAAACTCCTCCATCCGTACATGCCTTTCATTACAGAAGAGATCTGGCAGAAACTTCCGAACAAAGTTGGGGAATCCATTATGATTTCCCCATGGCCTGAGAAAGACGACCATTCGTACCCACTCTCTGTTGAGTATGTGGAACAGCTTAAGGGTGTGATTGAAGGCCTGCGCGAAATAAGATCTGAGTTTAGATTACCCAAGAATACAACGCTTACCCTCCAGGCTCTTATGCCTGAGGCAGAAACTTTTTATCCCATACTTGAAGAAAAACTTCCGGTACTCCAGCTTTTGGCAAAAGTAGATAAGCTCGAGAGGGTCACGAAAGCTCCAGGAAAAGCAGCAACAATCCACACTCACGGTATGACATTTTTCGTTCCACTCGGCGACATTATTGACATTGATAAAGAAAGAAACAGGATTTCAAAAGAGGTCTCCGCTCTTAAAGTCCAGATTGATAAACTTGTGAAGAAACTTGCAAACAGGGCTTTCCTTGAAAAGGCACCAAAGGAAATTGTTGAAAAAGAAAAGGAAAAGCTCGAGAAGTTCAAATCCAAGCTCGAAAAACTCGAAGAGAGACTGAAGAATCTGTAAAGAAAAATCACATCGGGCTTGGATAAGGGAACTCAGCGAATTTTTATAAACAATAAGATTTTCAGGAAATACCGCACCATTTAATACCTTATTGTGAAGATTGATTGATGGCGACAGGATGTGTACCCCTTACAATCCGTCCTCCCACAGTGCCAAACACACAGCGGATAAGAAAGTTGTAGAAACCTTCTCATGCTCTTATAAGATTTGATCGTGGTCCAGGTGTCCGAATGATATTACATACCATTCGACAGAAGAGATACCCCGTCATCCTTTCGAGAAATGGGATGGAATTTTCTAAGCTCCTCTGCAAATGGGTAGTGAATCTCTCACAGAATTTCTCGCATGCGAAATAACTTCCCAAAGCATTCCCCCCAAGTTCGGCACAGGGGGATAGAGGCGAGGAAGAGAAGACACCTTTGACAGCGTTCGTTGTTTATCTTTTAAAATCAGAATGTTTTGACAGGCTTTTCCTGAGGATCTGAGGCAACCATATCTCTCACAAAATACACACAGACAGATGATCCTTCTCCTCATCTCCCTCTGAAGGAATGCCCGAAATTTCTACGAAATTTATTCTCCGGTTGCCTTCTTCATCTCTATCTGGATAGCCTGGTCCTCTTTGATCTTTTCAATTTCTTTGATTTTCTTTTAAAGATTCCTTTCCCTGTCACTTTTATGGAAAAGTAGAGCTCCCTTTTCTCCTTCCAAAAACCTCCATTCGTAGTGGAGATATTTGCTTATCCGATACTTCTTTATTTAAATGTTTCCCTTGAGCCCTTCAAGTACAATAGCCACTTTTGTTTCAGGATCAAATTCTCGACGATTATGTTAATTTTCTAATCAGTAGGCTAAATCCAGCAGCATATTTAAATCCCCATGGAAACGGATCAGCTTGCCAGAACGCCCAATTTTTCCACATCAATCTTCTCCACGGATTAGTAAATTTTCACTATATAGGCATCACCTGAAAGCTTGACTTATCATTAGTAATTCT
The DNA here is from genome assembly GCA_964571845.1 of uncultured bacterium. Taxonomy (GTDB): domain Bacteria; phylum Hydrothermota; class Hydrothermia; order B15-G9; family WFZT01; genus WFZT01. The sequence goes on from CAZNDM010000050.1 coordinate 50,263, forward strand.
TTACAATCGGAGCAATTGCATTTTTGCTCATAGAAGTATTAAATACTAATTTTGTGGGCGCTCTTTCAAATAATAGGAGGTTAGTTGTATGGAACTCGCCGTTCGACAAAAAATGCAAAAAGAGCTCCAGGAAGCTCTTGGTAGGCCCAATCGAAAATGGGCCATGGTCATTGATACCAGAAAATGCGTGGGATGTATCTCCTGCATCGTCTCCTGCGCTGCTGAAAATGTACCTCCTCCAAAAGCATCTTTTCGACTCGTCTTCGAGGCGGAAACCGACTCATACCCGAATACTGAAAAATTCTTCATGCCCGTTAATTGCATGCAATGTGATAATGCACCTTGCAAAGAGGCTGCCGATAAAATTCAAAAAGGGCTCGTTATCAAACGGAGCGATGGTATCATTGTCTTTAACTACGATGCCCTGAGAAAAAATAAAAAAGCCCGTGAAGCAATCATAAATTCCTGCCCCTACAATGTCGTCTTTGAAGATAATGGCCATTTTTACACAGAGAATACGCCTGTACTCGAAAAATACGAACTCAGAGAATTCTTCGATATCAAAAAGATGACAAGGAAAAACGGAGCACTCAAAAACACCCTTAGAAAATGTGATTTCTGCATCCATCGCGTGGAAAACGGAATCCTCCCAGTTTGTGTTACCGCCTGCATTGGGAGTGCCATCTATTTCGGTGATGTCAACGACCCGAATTCCACTGTGTCAAAACTCCTTAAGAAACACCCAACTTTTGACCTCTACCCGGAAAACTCACCCAATATCCATTACATTGGCTACCGGATGAGGAAAACATTTGTACCGTCAGACATTTCAAGGTGTGTCGAATGTCATGAATAGGAGTGTAGATCATGAAAAGAAGAGAATTTGTTAAATCAGCAGCCTTTGTTGGGGGATATGCGGCTCTCGCCTCAAAGCTTGAGGCAAGTTCCAATATGATGAATTTCATTGTGCAAAAAGCCGCATCCGGCCAGATCTCTTATCCCCTCGCCCGTCCCCAAAATGTAATATACTCCGCCTGCCTGCAGTGTCACACGAGTTGCACAATTAAAGTTAAAATTTTAAATGGAATTGCCGTTAAGATCGATGGAAATCCTTATTCTCCGATGAACATGATTCCTCAACTTCCTTACTCCACACCACCCACCGAGGCAGCGAAATTCGACGGTAAACTTTGCCCAAAGGGACAGGCTGGTATACAGACCCTCTACGATCCTTACAGATTAAGAAAAGTACTGAAAAGAGACGGTCCAAGAGGCTCAAATAGGTGGAAAGTCATCTCATTTGAACAGGCTATCAATGAAATCGTAAACGGTGGGTACCTTTTTAAACATGTGAAGGGGGAAGAAAATCGTTATGTCCATGGACTTAAGGATATCTACAAACTTCGCGATCCAGCAATCCTTAAGAAGATGAAAAAAGATGCTGCACTTGTGGCAAAGAAGAAGATGAGCGTGTCCGATTTCAAACGGAAATACGGGAAATATCTCAACACCCTCATCTCTCCAGATCATCCGGACCTTGGTCCAATCAATAATCAGCTCGTATTCATGGCAGGCAGGATCGAGCATGGGAGAAAGGAATTTGCCAAAAGATGGCTTTACGACGCATTTGGAAGCGTGAACTTCTACGAGCATACCACAATCTGTGAACAATCTCATCACATTGCGTATAAATCCGCGACCAAAAAATATGTAAATGGAAAATGGGTTTCCGGAAAAGAGCACATGAAACCTGATGCCCTGAACAGTGAGTTCATTATCTATTGGGGAACCGGTGCATTTGAAGCCAACTTCGGTCCCACGCCGATTTCAGAAAAAATCACAGAAGGTATTGCAACTGGTAGGCTGAAGATTGCTGTCGTTGACCCTCGTCTCAGTAAAACAGCTGCCAGAGCATGGAAATGGCTACCTGTGAAACCAGGTTATGACGCCGCCCTCGCCCTCGGCATGATTAGATGGATCATAGAAAATAAACGCTTCGACGAAAAGTACCTCAGGGCATCCAATAAATCAGCCGCAAAACTAAACAATGAAACCACATGGACCAATGCAACTTATCTTGTGAAAATAGAGAAAGATGGACCCGGTGCACTTCTGAGAGCCAGTGAATTAGGCATCGGCGACGAACACACTTTTGTTGTTATTAGCAACGGTAAACCCACTCCTGTTAAACCAGAGTCAGGTGCACCTGTAACGGGTGAACTCTTCTATTCAGGCAAGGTCAATGGAATAAAGGTAAAATCTGTCTTCCAATTACTCAAGGAAGAGGCATTTTCGAAATCCCTCGACGAGTGGGCTCGCCTCGCGGGCGTAACTGCCAACGATATTGCCGAGCTTGCAAGCGAATTTACATCCCATGGTAAAAAGGCAGCTATTGACTTTTACAGAGGTCCTGTTCAGCACCCCAACGGATATTACAACGGCTATCTCATTATTGTTCTCAATCTGCTGATAGGAAATCCCGATTGGAAGGGTGGACTATCTGCCGGCGGTGGTCACTGGCATGAGATGGGCAACAAACGCAAGGGACCTTTTAACCTCAAGGCAATGCATCCCGGAAAGTTGGGCTCCTTCGGTGTCAAGCTCACAAGGGAGAAATCTAAATACGAAGATACCACCCTCTTTGAAGGTTATCCTGCAAAAAGACCCTGGTTCCCATTTACAGGGAATGTGTACCAGGAAATCCTGCCCTCCGCAGCTGACGGATATCCTTACAAAATTAAGGCATTGATTCTCCATAAGGGAACCCCGGCATTCGCATCTCCAGCAGGACATACGAACATCGAGATTCTCAAAGATCTCGACGCTATCCCCCTTTTCATCGCCTGTGATATTGTTGTCGGTGAAACTTCCATGTACGCAGACTACATTTTCCCGGATACAGCTATCTGGGAAAGATGGGGCACCCCGCACATCACTCCCGATGTCCCGGCAAAAACAAGTAAAGTTAGACAACCGACGGTTACACCACTGACAGAAATTGTCTCCGTGTTTGGCGAGAAGATGCACCTCTCAATGGAAGCCTTGCTCCTTGCCATTGCTGAGAAGCTTAATCTCCCGGGATACGGAAAGGACGGATTTGGAAAGGGCTGGGATTTCAAACGACCGGAAGATTATTACCTCAAAATGGTTGCAAATATAGCGGCTGGTGACAAGGTTGGAGAAGAGGTTCCTGACGCAAGTTTCAATGAATTAAAGATATTCAGAAGTGCAAGAAGACACCTCGATAAAGCGACTTTTGATGAAAACAAATGGATCCGAGCAGTTGGAAAAGAATGGTGGAAAAAGGTGGTGTATGTCCTCAACCGCGGCGGCAGGTTTGAAGACCTGACCAACAAATTTATCGGGGAAGGCAAACTTGTTCATAAATTCGGTAGAATGTTTAATATTTACTTCGAACCCGTTGCACTTGCAAGAAATCCCATGAACGGCAGGAGATTCTCTGGCATGGGGACATTTAGACCCATAACAGATGTTGCTGAAAAACCGATCAGGGATTCCAAATATCCGCTTTATCTCATCACATACAAAGAAATCTTCGGCGGCCAATCAAGGACCATTGGTGATTACTGGATAACCCAGACCTATGCTCCGGAGAATTATGTGTACATCCATCCGGCTACAGCGAGGAGGTACAATCTCCGCGATGGCGACATCGTGAAAATTGTTTCCGCAACCAATCCTGAGGGAGTCTGGGATCTCAAAAATGGTCAGAGAATCCCGGTTGCAGGTAAGGTGAAAATCACAGAGGGTGTCAGAAAAGATGTTGTCGCAGTCTCCTGGTCTTACGGGCACTGGGCCTATGGAGCCAGCGACATCATAGTGGATGGTAAGGTGATAAAAGGGGATAAGAGGCGCGCGACAGGGTTATGTCCAAATGCTGTCATGAGAATCGATCCGGTGTTGAAGAATGTCTCAATGGAGGATGTGATCGGCGGTTCTGCGTCCTACTTTGATACAAGGGTTGAGCTTGTGAGAATTTGAGGGATGGGGGAGGGGGCGGGCCGAAGGCCCGCCCCCTCCCTCAAACATGAAAAATCAATTCCCCGGAAAATTCACCTTAATCCTTTCCAGATACCAACCAGCTTTTTACTGATTGAACAAAAGAAGCTGTATATTCCTTCCCCAATCTCCATTCACAAATCAAAGTTTCATAATGCTCAAGGGGTATAAGGTTACAAAAAATTTCCAGAGGTGTGAAACCCTTTTGACTGGCACTTCTCATAACAGTCTTTAAAAACTTTCAATTACTTTTCGTGGATGGGATCAAAGGGAGGCGATGTTTGCTCTTTCAACGCCATAGTAAAGCTCTCTGGAAAGTAGGGTTCTCCCACGCTTTAAGGGGGTATGGTTATATTTGCCTTTTTGTACAAATTTTTAAAACTTCATAACGCTCAACACCTTGAAAATAACACCTTGAAAATCCAGGTTGTGCATATTACACCGTGTAAAATTCCATCTGATTCGGGATATTTGATCTTTTCATAGTTTTTCAGCAGGGAGTGTATAGATTAAACCTGTTTGCCCTCGAGTTTTTCGATTTTATCCTCGATCTTTATTATCAGGTTAAAAGTTCTGTGAATGGTTTTTCTGACAACGGTATTCCAGACAATAGGATAGACATGTTTCTTCCACTTCCTCAAGATTTGCTGAGATTTTCTAAGGCTTAAAACGACCTTCTTCAGGAATTCGGGATTTGTGAGGTAATTAAGCTGATCCTCAATGAAGTTCACATCCCGCAATGTGGTTATCGAGTATTTGATCACAGTTAAATTGAATGTTAGCTTTGTCCAGAAGGCGTATATCCTGTATTTCAGCATATCAAAAATATAACATACAAGTCCTTTTGATACAACAGATTGCTGTATTAACGACTGAGTACATCAAGTCTGTCAAATCCCTCGTCGATTTCAGGAGTTTCAAATTTTTCTGCGAGTTTCTTGATTACACCTTCCCAGTCAATTCCCTCCCCTCTGATTAGAACATATGGGTCCTGGGTTCTTCTTTTTATGCAAACATCTATTGGAAGATCAAAAAATACCCCGACAATTTCTAAGTTTGAAACGGTTTTCAGGATAGACTCAAAGTCCTGTCTGTTGTGATAAAGATCGGGATTGAGTGAAGAGACGAACATTTTCCAGAAGCTCTGTATAATCTTCTCGGTCAACTCGTCGTCCTTTTTGAATTCTTTGAGGATTTTTTCGATAATTTTTTCATCACTTTCCCGGAAGAGGCTCATTCTTTCCTGATTCAATGAATCCAGAATCATGCGTGCAATCTCTCTTGTTCTCCGGGGTGGTTTGATGAACATCTCTCGCGTCTTTCTATCTATATTCGTTCGGTCAACGATAACATTAAAGCCCTGTGTGATCGCTGTAACATACATTGTGCTTTCGAATTCGTGATATAAGGGGACATTTTCTCTGATAAAATTGTAAAAACTTGTCATCTGTAAGATGTCGTCCATTGCGATTCTGATGGTATTATAAGGGTCGTTTGAAATAAGTTTTCTTGCAAATGTTGTCTTCCCTGATCCTGGCAATCCTATAAGTATGTAAACTTTTTGCATGGATGGGATTTTAACCCTGAGGATTGTCATATTCAAGAACGCAGGTTAGAGTGTCTAAGAGATTAGCCCGCTTTTTGAAAATCAAGGTTGTGTTCTTAACTCGACGTTAGAAAGAGGCTATTCAACCAGTTTGAAACTTTCGACTATAAGTTCCATTCTGATGATAAACTGAAGTTTTTCATTTCTGTCAGGTGCAAAGACTGCCATGTCAAACATGTAAAACTTATTGTTCAGGTTAAATGCGAGGGTCTCAAAAGGCCCACCTATGTATTCTTTATCGTTCTGCCAGATTCCGAACACCTTTATGGCAGGTTGATCCATGAAGGTCGTATCTTTCACCCGGATGTGTTCTTTATAGACATAGTCCCCTTCGTAGTATTTATCAGTTAAAGTATTTCGAAGATTGATAATCTCAGATGCATCGAACAGTCTCGGTGCATTTTCTCGATAGAAGAACATAAATCTGTCGGGGTAGTGTTTGGCAATACTGGCAAAATTTGTGTCCTGGACTACATAAGCCCAGCCTTCGGGGAAATCAAAGGTAAATCCATATTTTTTGCCAAATTCTTCGGAGAATTTTTTGTCGTGTCCCGCAAAGTATGCTTTTTTTCTAAGAATCTCCCGGTATCTCGCGAGGAGTACCCCTTTGACATAGTCTTTTTTCTCATAGACGAAATTCCAGAGGGTTGTGGGTGTAGATGAGACGATCCCGATCACCGCATCCCCTTCCTCATAAACATTTTTTGAAAGGTAGATGCCGGGAGGTCTCTCTCCGAATATTTCTTTAAAAATGGGATAGTCCGGGGATGTGTAAGTTGTGATGATTACCACATTTCGATAGCCCTTGAACGGAGCAAACTGGTCGTAAGTTACAGGGTAAGTGAAAAAGAGCGGTTCGGGTCTGGGTGTGTAAAATGTATCCTGTAAGACGCTCTGGAGAAGTTTCGCCTCGCGTACTGCTCCGTCGTAAACGATGACAACCTCGTTTGCTTTCCCCCTGCCAAACCTCTCAATTTTGGTGCAGGAGGAGATGAGAATGAAAGGTATGAGAATTATCATTTTTTTACCCAACATAGATCACCTCTCCAATTTTTTCATTTGCCAGTGTTTCTTTAATAATTCGATTTTGAGGCTTTGTCAAAAATGGGTCATATTCGAGAATCCTTTCCACCTCAGACTTGGTCAACTGTATGAGTTTCTGATCCCTTATGAGATTAGCTATTCTAAATTTTGGCAGTCCATGCTGTTTTGTCCCAAAAATTTCACCGGGACCCCGAATTTCAAGGTCAATTTCCGCAATTTTGAATCCGTCGGTTGTTTCCACCATTGCCTTGAGCCTTTTTCGTGCGTCTTCTGATACTTTTGAAGGTGTGATGAGGATGCAATAACTTTTCTTTGAACCTCTGCCGATTCTGCCTCTGAGCTGATGCAACTGAGCGAGCCCAAATCTCTCCGCATGCTCGATAATCATGATTGTGGCATTTGGAACATCGATCCCCACCTCGATAACCGTGGTTGCAACGAGGATGTGATACTCCCCATTTCTGAATTTTCTCATAACCTCACCACGCTCATCCTTTTTCATTTTTCCGTGAATCAAACCGATGTTGATTCCTTCAGGGGCAGTTTGCCGGAGTTTTTCATACAGTTCGGTCGCAGCTTCAGCCTCGAGTTTCTCTGATTTTTCAATAAGTGGTGCCACGACATAAGCCTGGTTTCCCTTTCTCACCTCTTCAAACAGCCAGGAATAAACTTTTTCTCTGCGTCCTTCTCTTACCCATTTTGTTACGACTTTCCCTCTCCCTGGAGGCATTTCATCTATTACTGATACATCGAGATCACCATAAATCGTTAGCGCAAGGGTTCTGGGTATTGGGGTTGCAGTCATCACAAGGAAGTGAGGGGATTTGTTTTCATATCCTTTTTCGAGTAACTTTGCCCGCTGGAGGACTCCAAATTTGTGCTGTTCATCTATAACAGCAACGGCAAGTTTTTTAAACTCAACATCATCCTGGATCAGGGCATGAGTTCCTACAACGATTTCAGCGTCTCCTGTTTTTATTCGTTCGAGTGACAGTTGTTTCTCCTTTTTCTTCATCTTACCTGTGAGCAGGGTCATTTTGACATTGAGGGGGAGCAGGTACTCGCTCATAACGAGGAAATGTTGCTCGGCGAGTATTTCAGTGGGTGCCATAAGTACAGCCTGATAGCCGTTTTCCACAGCCACGAGCATGGTATAAAGTGCCACGACTGTTTTCCCGCTTCCCACATCTCCCTGGAGGAGGCGGTGCATGGGAGTGTTCCTCGACAGATCGGATGTTATCTCACCTATCACTCTTTTCTGCGCACCTGTCAGATCAAATTTTAGTAGTTTGACAAATCTGTCGGTAAGGTCTCCCTTTACCTCAAGCGGGATGCCAAGACCTCTGGATTCGACCCTTTTTTCAAGGAGTTTGATGTAAAAGTAAAAAAGTTCTTCAAAAACGAGGGTGTTTCTTGCAACCCTCGCCTCTTTAAGGTCCTTTGGGAAATGGAGCAGGTGGATAGCGTCCTTTCTTGAGTAAAGTCTGAATTTGTTGCGAATGTACTCTGGTAATGTTTCCGGAATTTCATCACCAATTTTTTCGAGTACATCGAGTATCAGTTTTCTGATAAATCTTGGCTTCAAGCCCTCGGTTGAGGGATAAACCGGGACGAGCATTCCTGCGAGGATTTTGCTACCTGCAGGTTGTTTATTGTCATCAATTATTTCGTACTCTGGATGGTATATGACTTTTGTGCCCCGGTAAACATAGGCACGACCTGATGCAATCACCTGATCCCCTTTGTTGAAGACTTTGTCGATGCCTCTAACATTCCGCCACACAAGTTCCATCCAGTCTGTACCGTCACTTATGACGACTGTAAAGACCAGTGATCCTCTAACCTTTTTTGTTCCCTTCATGAGGACTTTGCCTGCGACAGTAACTTCTTCTCCTCTCTTTACCTGATGAATTGGGGTTATGCTCCTTCTATCAATGTACCTTCTGGGTGCAAAATATAGTAGATCAAGGACCGTAATTATCCCGAGTCTCTTGAACAGTTGAGCTCTTTTGGGCCCAACACCTTTAAGGTAGCGTACTTCACGCCTTAAAAATTCGTAAATGTCCATCACTTTTATGATAATGCAGACAGTGTGGTAGAACCAATCATGCTTTAAAATTCAAATATGAAAGTTGACATCGTCGTCGTTGCCGCAGGATCAGGTAGAAGGTTTGGGAAGGACAAAATCTTTTTTGATCTATTTGGCAGGCCCTTGGTGTTCTACACATTAAAAAATCTCTTCTCGGCTTTCGAGTTTGAGAGGAAAATCCTGGTGCTGAATCCGGGAAAAATTGAGGAAGGAAGGAAGAAGCTCCTGCCCTTTTTCCAGGATCTTATCATTGTTCCCGGAGGAAAGGAGAGGACGCATTCTGTTCTGAATGGAGTGAAAAAAACGCTGTCAGAGTATGTTTTGATTCACGATGGGGCAAGACCATTTGTGCCGACTGATGTGGTAAAAAGAGTTATTGGTTCCCTCAAATCCCATCCTGCTGTTACGCCAGCGGAACCGGTCAGGGATACAATAAAGTATTATGAAGGCGAGTTTGTGTTCAAAACCCTTGACCGGTCTGGTTTAAAATCCATTCAGACACCCCAGGGATTTGAGAGGAAACTTATTCTGTCGGCGCTTGAGTATGCGTTGAGAGAGGGGCTTGTTTATACTGATGAGACAACACTTGTTGAAGAGTTTGGCATAAAAACAAAATATGTGTCAGGAAATCCATTAAACTTCAAAATCACTTACAGAGAGGATATGGAAATGGCGGAAAAAATACTTTCGTCGAATCTTAGGACAGGTGTGGGCTTTGATATCCATAGATTTGCCGAAGGTAGAAAAATGATACTTGGAGGAATCGAAATTCCGTGTGAATTCGGTCTCGCAGGTCATTCAGACGGGGATGCTTTGACACATGCTGTTATTGATGCCCTGCTCGGCGCTACAGGTATCGGTGACATTGGAGAGCTTTTCCCGGACACGGATGAGAAATATAGGGATGTTAAAAGCACCGATTTGCTTGTTCAGGTGGTCGATTTGATAAACAGCAGAGGGTTTTTCCCTGTGAATGTAGATGCTGTGGTCATTACTGAAAAGCCAAAAATTTTGCAATACAGGGAAAGGATAGTTGAAAATCTTGCCGGGATTCTAAAGATCCCGACTGATAGGGTTTCGGTTAAGGGAAAGACTGCTGAAAAAATGGGGTTTGTGGGAAGGAAAGAGGGACTCGCGGTAATAGCAAATGCCCTTGTTGTGGAGGTCAAAAATGAGAATGGTTGAAATAATTAAAAAGAAAAGGGATGGTGGTAAATTATCTCACGAAGAGATTTCATTTTTTGTGGAATCTTATGTTAGAGGTGATGTGCCCGATTATCAGGTGAGTGCTCTTCTGATGGCAATTTACTTTCAGGGAATGGATTTCGAGGAGACAATGAATTTGACCAGAGCAATGATAGATAGCGGTGTTACAGTTGATCTTACAGATCTCAGGGGTCCCAAGGTTGACAAGCATTCGACAGGTGGGGTGGGGGATAAAATTTCACTTATTCTCGCACCACTTGTTGCCTCCTGTGGAGTTGTGGTGCCGATGATATCCGGGAGGGCTCTTGGTCACACCGGTGGAACGCTTGATAAGCTTGAATCCATACCGGGATATAGAACCAACCTTTCGATAAATGAGTTTGTCGAGGTTTTGAAGGAAATTGGTGTATCGATAATAGGACAGACAGAGGAACTTGTGCCAGCCGATAGGAAGCTCTACGCCCTCAGAGATGTAACGGCAACTGTGGAAAGTATTCCATTGATTACATCAAGCATAATGTCGAAAAAGGTTGCAGAGGGTATCGACGGGCTTGTGCTCGATGTAAAAACTGGATCAGGTGCATTTATGAGGAAAATCGAGGATGCGAGAGCCCTTGCTGAATCTCTCGTTGAAACCGGGAAATTGATGGGGAAAAGAGTCGTAGCTTTGATAACGAATATGGATCAACCACTTGGCAGCGCCGTTGGAAACGCTATTGAGGTCGTCGAGTCAGTTGAAGTGCTAAAAAACTCAGGACCCGAGGATGTAAGAGAGCTGTCCATAAGACTTGGTATCGAGATGCTTATTATAGGTAATGTCGTAAAAAGTCCAGAAGAAGCAAGAGAAAAGCTGGAGGAGGCACTTGATTCTGGCAGGGCTTATGAGAAATGGCGTCAGATGGTTATTCGGCATGGCGGTGATCCTGATGCAGTTGAAAGAGATGACTTTATCAAAGTAAAGGGTTCATACTGGGTGAATTCAGAGGATGATGGCTATCTTTTTTCATTCGATACTTTCAAAGTCGGAATGGCGGCAACGGTTCTTGGTGCTGGTAGATCAAAAAAAGAAGATAAAATTGATCCGGATGTTGGGATAAGGGTTTTAAAGAAACTTGGCGATAGAGTTTCAAAAGGAGAACCGGTTTTCGAAGTTCTGTACAACGATGAGAAAAGGTTAAGGGATGCTCTGGGGTATCTCGAAGGATCGTTTAAAGTGAGCAATAAGCCTCCCGCCCAATTTAAACTGGTCATTGAAAGGATTTCGTGAACCATGGAGGAATGTGTTTAGTATTGTGAGGAGGTTTTCCAATGACCTCCTCCTTCGCCGGGGAAATTCTAAACTCCACAAAGCTTTGCCTTGTGGGGGAATTGAGGAGGGGCAGGCAGATCTGACAGGAAGAAGCAGGTGGGCTTTTATTGCCCTCCCTTTAATCCCCTCCCGCAGGCGGGAGGGGGTGTGGACACTTTTCACATGCTGCTATGCAAGGTGTTGAAGAGCAATCGACAAACTCCTCCCCCACTTCGCTGGGGAAATTCTAAATTCCTCCCCCACTTTGTGGGGGAGGATTGAGGAGGGGGCAAAAAGAGCAGATCTGCTGGAGGGAAGGAGATGAGGTATTTTCCCCTCCCCTCAATCCCCTCACACTTCGTGGGAGGGGAGTTTGTAGGTAGTCCCCTTCATGTAACGGAAAGGGAAGTTGGGTGTAATCTTTCCTACAAGATGGGATTTTGCAAGCATAGGGGTGGAAATAAAGAGGTTTTTTCGCAAAATAAAGAGGGAGTAACCACTTGTAAAATATTTTTCGAACACCCTACAGTGTTTGTTTGACTATATATTTGGGCTGAATTAAAATTAATGCCCATGAGAAAAAGGATTATAGCGGGAAATTGGAAGATGCATAAGACCCTTACAGAGGGTCTTGAGCTTGTTGAGATGCTCAAAGCTGGATATGAGCCTGACGGATATTACGAAGTTGTTGTACATCCCCCATATACGCTTCTTTATTCTGTCTCCAAGGCGCTTGAGGAGAGTGAGATAAAGCTTGGAGCCCAGAATGTGTTTTACGAGGATAAGGGGGCTTTTACAGGAGAAATTTCGCCATTAATGTTGAAAGATCTGGGCGTGGAATATGTAATAGTCGGGCACTCAGAGAGGAGAAAGTACTTTCACGAGGACAATGAGACAGTGTTGAAAAAGGTAAAAGCGGTTTTGAGACACGGTATGAAACCCATTGTGTGTGTGGGGGAGACGCTCGAGGAGAGGGAGAGAGGCGAGGCAAAAGAAGTTGTGGGTAAGCAACTGTCCATATTTCGTGAAATCCCAGTGGGTGATATGGAAGATGTTGCCATCGCCTACGAGCCGGTATGGGCAATTGGTACGGGAAAGACAGCAACGCCTGATACAGCTCAGGAAATGCACGCATTTATACGCGAAAAGCTTGAAGAGATTTTTAACCGTGAGATAGCACTGAATGTCCCCATTCTGTACGGAGGCAGTGTTAAGCCCAATAATGTCTATGATCTGACATCAGAAGAGGACATCGACGGTGCACTCGTAGGTGGTGCATCGCTGGATGCGGACAGCTTTCTTGCCATAATTAAGAACGCTGCAAGAAAAATAATTTAGAGAAGAGGGAGGAGTTTTATGCTTTACAAAATTCTTGTTGCGATTTACCTCGTGACAGTGATTTTGATGGTAATCGTGATACTGCTGCAGGAGCCAAAAGAGGGTGGTCTGTCAGCCGGTATAGGTGGAGCTGGAGTGGAAAACATACTTGGAGTGAGAGGTGCCCCGACATTCTTTACAAAACTTACAGCAGCACTTGGGGCAATATTTTTAACCCTCTCTTTGATTCTCTCACTCCTGCATTCTCCTTCACAAAGAACAGGTAGTGTAATTGAGAAAGAGGTGAAAAAAGGTGGCATCCAGTTGCCACCCATTCAGGCTCCACAGAACCCACAAAATCAATAAAGGAGGAGAAGAAAAATGTATGTGGTCCTCGAAGCCGGTGGAATGCAGTTTATAGCAAGGGAAAATGAAACCCTGATAATACCTAAAATAAAAAACGAAGTGGGCGAGAAGATAACTTTCGACAAAATTCTTCTTTACAAAAATGGAGATGAAATTCTGATCGGAAAACCATACCTTGACAATGTCAAAGTAGAAGCCGAGGTAATTGCCCACAAAAAACTCCCCAAAGTTGTCGTCTTCAAATTCAAAAGACGCAAAAATTACAAAAGGAAGAAGGGACACAGACAACCTGTTACGGAAATCAAAATAACAGGAATTTCGAAAGAATAAAATAACCTTAAGGAGAGAGTAGTTATGGGGTTGCAGAAGGGATTTTGGATGGGGATTTTTATTTTATTTTCTTTTTTGCATCCGGAATTCCTTGATCTGAGGCAGACCAAGAATTTTGACTACGATCTGATCATTCTCACCGAAGACTCCCTTGTCCCTGCATTTCAGGATTTCATTGATCTTAAATGGAAAACAGGGATAACGACGAAAATCTTTGGTGTTTCGTTCGTTAAGCAGAGTTTCCCGGGTGGAGACACTCAGGAGAAGATCAGAAACTTTATAAGACATTATCATAATCTTGGCACTGATTATTTTCTCCTTGCGGGGGACCACGGGGTAATTCCTGCGAGATTCCTTTATGTCCCGATGAATGGTACGGCAGATGATCACATCCCAACTGATTTTTATTACATGTGTCTTGACGGGAATTTCAATGCTGACGGCGATACACTCTATGGCGAGTTCAACGACAGTGTGGATGTAACTCCAGATGTGAAAGTTGGGCGGCTACCTGTAAAAAATTCCCGTGATGTGGAAAATTATCTCTATAAACTCATGTCATACATGTTCTCTCCCTATCCCGGGTTGAATAAAGCTGTTTTTATAGGCTCTGATATAACCACACCGGGTTCTGGCGCACAGTACTGTATAGCAGTTGAAGATTCTTTCCCTGAAAATGTGGAGAAAATAGAATTTTATGAGACCACATCATCTAATAATTCAAAAGATGAAGTCCTTGATACTCTCAGTCAGGGAGCAGGATTTGTTTATGGCAATCTCCATGCTCAATCCTTTGACAGGATGCTCGTTAATTTCACTCCGAGAAGGAGCATCACAAATTATGACATTGACAGGAGGCTTTCCAACTACGGCATGCCAGGATTTTATGACATTGTTACATGTCACATCGGGGGTTTTGATACTGATGCCCTTATTGAGCATCTTATTCTTGATTCCTCGGGAGCAGTAGGAGCTTACGCAACAACGAGGTTAAATTATCCTGCCATAACGATAAATCTCAACAGGTATTTTTACGGACAGCTTTTTTCACACGATGTCACGAGAATAGGGGACCTCGATTTTTTAACAAGGATGAGGTATTCAGATTATGCTGCCAATTTTATAAATTACAGGTATGTGATTTTTTCCTATGTTCTGTTTGGGGACCCAACCCTGCAACTTTGGCAAAGGTTTCCTTCTCCTGTAAGTGTAGTTTATGACACGACATATTTTGATTCTATACTCGTGATAACAGCCACTGACACTGTGGGAAACCCCATTGTTGGAGCGAGAGTGGTAATCTATTCAGAAGGATCCTTTCTCTCCACCGGGTTTACAGATGACAGTGGTAGAGCCGTTTTGAAAGTGAAGCCGGGATCGATGAGTATTTTTATCGAAAAGAAGGGTTATCAGAACTTTCTTGATTCTATTGATGTTGCCCCACATGGACCTGCAATTAAATTCTTTGGTCTGCGATTTTCCCGTTATCCACTAATCCCGGGAGACACCGTTTCACTCGATGTCGGGATTGTTAATCTGGGTAATGATGTTGGTGGAAATTTCAGAATAGAAGCAATATCAAGTGATTCAAATATTCAGGTGATCAGGAGTGGTTTTACAGTTGAAAGGATTGAACCTGGAGACACAATCCTTTTAAGTGATAGTGTGGTGATAGCTATAGGTGATAGTGCGCGTGATATGGAGGAATTTGATATTAAGATTTTCTGTACAGGTTCTGATACTATTGCATCCGATAGCATTCACGGGGTTGTGAAAAGATCAAATCTCAGAGGAATTTTTATTGGCGTGTCCGGTGACACGTTGCTGAGTTTGAAGGTTGGCGTTCAGAATCTTGGCACTCTAACGAGCAGGGAATTTGTTGTAGGTCTTTTACCGGGCAACTATTCGATGATTGATTCTGTTGTGTGGGTTGATTCTCTTGGAGGATTTGGGTTAACAGAAATTCATGGTCTTAGATTGCTGATTGATGATAATTTTGACAGTACTATTGGAGTTTATGTCCGCGATAGATTTTCCGTTGACACATTAATTGTTGGAGTTGGCACACCGCGTGGTGTGAGAAACTTTGTCTTTACCCCATATCCAGAAGGTGTGCGATTGGCGTGGGAGGAGGTTGACGGTGCCAGCGGTTATGCCGTTTACCGCAGTCAGGACGGTAGAGATTATTATCTCGCTGGTTTTGTGCAGGGGACAAGTTTTTATGACAGTATCACAGGAGCGGTTTTTTATAGAATAGCTGTTGTAGATTCAGCGGGATTTTGCGGTGAACCTGGTGAGCCGGTAAGTGTCAGGTCAAATTTTGCAATAAAAGACGGTTTCCCGGTGTATGCAGAGGGTGGCGTATATGGTTCTCCAGTTGTGGGTGAGTTTGATGCTGCTTATCCGGGCAAAGAGATTCTAATTGCGAGTTTCCCCTATGGATATGTTTATCTTTATCATGCGGATGGGACACTTGCTGATGGGTGGCCTGTTTTTCTTGATGGTGAGATATGGGCATCACCTGCCATGGCAGATATTGATGCTGATGGTGAGGATGAGGCTCTGATCGTTTTGCGTTCGTCTAATGAGGTACATGTTTTTAACGGCGATGGAACGGAGGTTGACGGATGGCCTGTACATACAGCACGTGGAACCTTTTACACACCTGCGATAGGTGATCTCGACGGGGACGGTTTGCCGGAGATAGTCATAAATGACCAGTCATCGGACCTTTTTGTCTTTCGTCATGATGGTACTGGATTTCGGGATTCAACTGGTGAATTTTTGAATGTTGGCAACTGGTGGAAAGCTGGATCACCTGTGATTTTTGATTATGACGGAGATTCCCTTGATGACATCGGGATTGGATTGTATTCAAATGGCCATCTTTACTTTTCTGTTTTTTCCGGAACAGGAGATACACTTTTGATGATTCCGCTGGATTCCCGTATTTCATCTCCGCCAGTTGTTGGAGAATTCAGAAGGGATTTTGAAGGAAACGAAATTTTGATAAATGACAATGGCACGCTTAAGCTTTTTGATCACGCCGGAAACCTGATTGTTTCTTATGAAGGATTTTACACAGCAGTGGCGGCTGATGTGAATTTTGATGGAGAACTTGACATTGTTGGGACAACGGATCGGGGTGTGAGAATTTATTCTTCAAGGGGATTGGAGATGTTGAATAGAGAGTTTCAAAGTGTTGATTACTATCTTAAGGAACCGGTTGTTGGTGATGTGGATGGAGATAGAGTCCCGGAAATTTTGTTTGAAAGCTTTATGGCAAGCGAGCTAATTTCTGTGGAGCTCGATAGCTCTATAACACCGGGATTTCCGTTTAATCTCGTGGAATCTCCTGGATACTGCATTCCTATACTTGATGATATCGACGGAGATGGATTGATGGACATTATTGTAGCCAGTACATTTGACAGCGTGTGGGTACTCGAGACTCAGGCTCCTTTTGATCCTTCCCGTGCGCTGTTCCCTGTTGAAAAATACGATTATAGGCGAACGGGATTTGTCGAGTTTGTGCCAACAGGAATACATCAAGGGGAGCTAAACATGAACTTTGTCCTTTACCCAACAGTTACGAAGGGAATGGTTACCATTGAGACAGGGGAATATCCTGTAACGGTAACCTTTTACACAACTGACGGAAGAGTGGTTAAGAGATTTTCCAAAGTAGCTTCCAATACTTTAAAATTAAAGCTCGATTTTCCATCAGGGATTTATTTCTACAGAGTAAAATCAGCAAAAGGGATTGTTAAAACCGGGAAATTATTGCTTCTAAGGTAATCATGTACGAAGAGATAAAGGAGAAATTCAAGAGACTGGAAGAGCAGCTGCAGGATCCAACAATCCTGAGCAATCAGGAGAAGTATGTTGCTATTGCGCAGGAGTACAAGGAATTAAAGGGTCTTGTTGAGAAGATTGAGAAACTTGAGAGCCTTTTGAAGGAACTCGAAAATGTAGAGGCGATGCTCGAAGAAGAGCAGGACGAAGAGATGCGCGACTTTTTAAAGGATGAGAAAATCAAAATAGAGAGAGAAGTTGAGAGACTTGATCGCGAGATAAAATTCTCACTCGTGCCGGCAGACCCGGAGGACTCGAAGAATGCTATAATGGAAATTCGTGCAGGTACCGGTGGCGAGGAAGCGGCACTCTTTGCCAGAGATCTGTTCAGGATGTACACAAAATATGCAGAAAAGAAGGGCTGGAAAGTGAGCGTTACTGATCTTCACGAAACGCCGCTTGGTGGCTACAAGGAAATTATCTTTATGATTGAAGGTAAAGGCGTTTATGGACGGTTAAAATACGAGTCTGGAGTTCACAGGGTGCAGAGAATTCCTGTAACTGAAACTGGCGGTAGAATCCATACATCATCAGCATCTGTTGTAGTGCTACCTGAGGCTGAGGAGCAGGAAGTCGAAATCAATCCCGAGGAGTTGAAAATTGAGACCTTCAGAGCAAGTGGCCCTGGTGGCCAGCATGTAAATGTTACTGACTCTGCAGTAAGGATAACACATTTGCCGACGGGAATTGTTGTCGCATGCCAGGATGAGAGATCACAGCATAAAAACAGGGCGAAAGCCCTTCGAATACTGAGGGCAAGACTTCAGGATCTTTACCGTAAAGAACGGGAAAAAGAGATAGGTAGTAAAAGGAAGAGTTATATTGGAACTGGCGACAGAAGTGAAAAGATCCGTACATACAATTTCCCTCAAAATCGCGTAACGGATCATAGGATAAATTTAACAATTTATAACCTTGAAGGGATCCTTGATGGGGATCTTGATGAACTGCTTGACAGACTCCATGAAGTGGAAATGGAGAAGAAATTGAAGGAGCTAACAGCAGCAGGCTAAAGAGTTTTCACCACCCACCATATACCCACCGACTTTTGCATAATAAATGAAAAATCACAAAAAGAACCGGTAATTCCGTTCGAATATACAGAAAATTTTGTATAAATTTCCAAATATACAAAGTCGTTGATGATATATCTCTTTTCACTTAAAATTCTCAAAAAATGTGGAAAGGAGAGCGAATATGAGACCCGAGATTAAAACTGAATTACCGGGACCAAAGGCAAAAGAGGTGATTGAAAGGGATAGCAGGTATGTTTCTCCTGCTTATACCCGTAGTTATCCATTTGTAATGGCTCGTGGCCAGGGATCCTGGGTATGGGACATCGATGGAAATCTGTTCCTGGACATGACAGCAGGAATTGCTGTTACAACCACCGGGCATTCACATCCTGAAGTTGTAAAGGCGATAAGCGAACAGGTGTCGAAATTTCTCCACATGGCAGGTGCAGATTTCTACTATGAAAATCAGACCCTGCTCGCTGAGAAACTTGCCGAGATAGCCCCCGGGGCAAAAAACAGGCGTGTTTTCTTTGCCAATTCCGGTACAGAGGCTAACGAAGCGGCTTTAAAACTTGCAAGGTATCACACAAAGAGACCCATATATCTCGCCTTTTATAAGGCTTTTCACGGCAGAAGTTTCGGATCCCTATCACTCACTGCATCCAAAGCGGTTCAGAGACGGTATTATGCTCCTATGGTTCCTCAGGTAGTTCACATTCCTTTCCCTGATCCTTACAGACCACCTTTTGGCATACCTGCGGATAAGCTCACTGATACTATAATTGATTTTATTGAAAATACAGTGTTCAAGACCGTTGCTCCCCCGGAAGATGTTGCTGCTTTCATTGTAGAACCCATGCAGGGAGAAGGCGGTTATGTGGTCCCACCAGCAGATTTTTATCCCAGACTTTATGAGCTATTAAAGAAATACGACATCCTTTTCATAGATGACGAAGTTCAGGCTGGTATGGGGCGGACCGGTAAGATGTTTGCAATTGAACACTTTGGTGTCATTCCTGATGTTTTGACAGTGGCTAAAGGTATCGCATCAGGACTTCCCCTTGGAGCAGCTATTGCCAAAACATCACTCATGAACTGGGAGCCTGGTTCTCATTCTTCCACATTTGGTGGAAATCCGGTCGCAATTGCCGCTGCATTAAAAACCATTGAGCTTCTTGAAAACGGTCTCGTTGAAAATGCTGCAAAGATGGGCGAACTTCTCAAAAATGGTCTAAAAGAAATACAGAAGAAATTCGAATTTGTTGGAGATGTCAGGGGCCTTGGATTGATGATAGGTGTTGACATCGTGAAAGATCGGGAAACAAGGGAGCCAGATTCCAAGCTGCGCGACAAGATTGTTTACAGGTGCTTTGAAAAAGGACTGCTCGTTCTCGGAGCCGGTGAGAGTGTGGTCAGATGGTCTCCTTCTCTTGTGATAACGGAAGAAGAGGTTAATGTGGCCCTTGAAATTTTTGAAGAAGTGTTAAAATCAATTTAGGAGGAAACAAATTGAAAGAGAGAATAAGGGTACTGATTCTTGGGGCAGCAGGGCGTGATTTTCACAATTTCAATGTTTATTTCCGTGGAAATGAACATTTTGAAGTGGTTGGATTCACGGCAACTCAGATACCCAATATTGATGGCAGGGTGTATCCTTCAGAACTTGCTGGAGATCTCTATCCGGATGGAATCCCGATATACAGTGAGGACGATCTTGAGAAGCTGGTTGTTGAGAAGGGCGTCGATGTCTGTGTGTTCTCTTATTCTGATGTTTCGCACGAGCATGTTATGCACCTTGCTTCGAGGTGTGTCGCTGCAGGTGCAGATTACTGGCTCCTTGGCACCAAGTTTACTATGCTGAAGTCGAGCAAACCCGTTATCGCTATCGGTGCTGTGAGGACTGGATGTGGCAAAAGTCAGACAACAAGGCGCGTCTCTGATATACTGCGAGATCTCGGGAAAAAGGTTGTCGTAGTAAGACACCCAATGCCCTACGGTGATCTAACCAAACAGGTGGTCCAGAGATTTGCAAGTTTTGAAGACCTGGATAAATATGAATGCACGGTGGAAGAGAGAGAGGAGTATGAGCCTCATATTGAGCGCGGAAATGTGGTGTACGCCGGCGTGGATTATGAAAAGATTCTGAGGGAAGCCGAAAAGGAGGCAGATGTTATCCTGTGGGACGGTGGAAACAATGATATGCCGTTCTTTAAGCCGGATCTCTTTATCGTTGTGGCTGATCCGCATCGCCCATACCATGAACTCACATACTATCCTGGCGAGGTCAATGTGAGGATGGCGGATATTGTTGTTATCAATAAAATAGACACTGCCTATCCAGAAGACATTGATACAGTTAGAACAAACATAAAATCTCTGAATCCCAGGGCAAATATTGTGGAGGCGGCATCACCGCTGTTTGTTGAAAATGGAGAGATCATATCCGGGAAGAAAGTTCTTGTTATTGAAGATGGTCCCACGCTCACTCACGGAGAAATGCCCTATGGTGCAGGATATGTGGCGGCGACCAAGTATGGAGCAAGTGAGATTGTGAGTCCGGTCGAGTATGCAGTTGGATCCATAAAAGAAGCGTATGAGAAGTATCCCCATGTTACTGAGGTCTTACCAGCACTTGGGTATGGTGAAAAACAACTTAAGGAACTCGAGGAAACGATCAATAAGGTGCCAGCGGATGTGGTTGTGGTTGCAACACCTGTGAACCTTGGAAAAATTCTGAATATAAATAAACCCTGGGTCAGAGTAAAGTACGAGTTGCAGGAGATCGGATACCCAACATTGAAGGATCTGATTTCAAAGTTTTTTGAAAGGGATTAAGGAGGTGGGGGTGGGGCTCTGCTTCGCAGAGCCCCACCCCCACCTATATCACCTTGCCAGACACAAACAAATTGAAAAGTAATAACATCCCTGTTCTATGGAATTTATCTTCTCCAAGTGATTTCGCAAAAAGTTCTTATATACTCCTCAAGCTCATGATAATATGAGTCCCCCTCCATGCAATTCCCTGAGATTACAATAAAGCCCTCAAAGTGCTGATAACATCTCTATTTGCCTTAACATCATGAACCCTGAGAATGTCAACTTCTTTGAGAGCCAGATATGCAGTAATTCCAAGTGTCCCGAACAGTCTCTTTCCCGGGTCTTTCTCATTTAATATGGAGCCTATAAAAGACTTTCTCGAATGTCCAACAAGTATTGGATAGCCGAACTTTTTAAATCTATCAATATTCCTGAGAATTTCAATATTGTCTTCAAACCTCTTTCCAAATCCAATTCCGGGATCAACTATAATTTGCTCAATACCTTTGTTTAGCAGAATCTCAATCTTGTTTTCAAAATAGGATAACAGCTCTGAGATTACATCGTTGTAATAGGGATTTTTTTGCATATCTCTGGGGGTTCCCTTTATGTGCATCAAAATGTATGGTGATGAATATTTTGAAGCAACATCCAGAATTTTGGGGTCAAAACCAAACCCTGAGATATCGTTTATCAGATCTGCACCTGCTTTTATAGCTTCCTCCGCGACTTCTGCTTTGTAAGTGTCAATGGAGATCAGGACATTTGAGAATTTCCGTATGGTTTTAATAGCCGGAATAACTCTCCTCAATTCCTCGTCAGGATCAACCGGTTCGGCTCCTGGTCTCGTTGATTCTCCTCCAATATCCAGGATATCAGCTCCCTCGTCCATCATTTTTCTCGCAACTTCTTCCACTCTTCCCAAAACCCTGCTACCCCTGTAGAATGAATCAGGGGTAACATTCAGAATGCCCATTAATAGTGGTTTTTTATCGGTATCAATTATTCTTCCGTGAAAAGATTTGAATCTCATAAAAAAATTATAAGGCCGATCGCGGATCTATTGCCCTGTTGTTTGAGGTGGTTCGGGAAAAATGCTTTTGGGGAAAATTTTTATCTTCCACTCTTAAATGGGAGGAAATAAAGGGAGTTTTTCCGTGAAGTAAAAGGGAGAGGTGATTACTGGTGAAATTTTTTGAACCCTTCCCATTGTGGTTTTAGTGATGAAAATTTGAGGGGCAACTGGTTCTTTTTCTTGATTTTTGGGTATATTGCTCAAAAGCCGAGAGGTGATGGTTCGATGTTTGTGCA
Source organism: uncultured bacterium (assembly GCA_964571845.1). Classification (GTDB taxonomy): domain Bacteria; phylum Hydrothermota; class Hydrothermia; order B15-G9; family WFZT01; genus WFZT01. The sequence goes on from CAZNDM010000050.1 coordinate 72,528, forward strand.
ATAATTTAAAAGTCAAAAAGCTGGAGGTGGTTATGCACATAAAATACGAGTTTCAAAAAGGTATAGGGACTGTAACCTTCACAAGAGCTGATAAGTTGAATTCATTCACACTGGATATGTGGAGAGAATTGTATGAGATTTTAATCAGGGAGAAAGCCAACAGGGATTTGAGAGTTCTTGTCATCACAGGTGAAGGTCGTGCTTTCTCAGCTGGAAACGATATAAAGGAGATGGACAGACTGAAGGAAAGTGAGGATTTGATAGCCTTTTTCGCTGATGGATTTGCAAAAGTGTTAAGGGAGATCTCTGAGTTTCCTGTACCTACAATAGGTGGGATAAACGGATTGGCTTACGGTGGTGGGTTTGAGATGACATTGATGTTCGATATAGTAATTGCATCCAGAAACGCAAAATTTGCCTTTCCTGAGGTCAATATTGGTTTAATCCCGCCAGCTGGATTAACGATCGGACCTTCAATTATCGGGCTGAAAAAAGCTGCGTGGTTAACACTTGTTGGTGAGCCCATTTCGGCGGAGGAGGCTCAAGAGCTGGGGATTGTTGATTTTGTCACTGAGCCGGAGGAGTTTCTTGAGAAGATTCATGAAGTTGCGGGGAAAATAGTAAAAGCTGATCCAATAGCCCTGAGAATTGCAAAGAAATGGATTGCAAGACAGAGAAATATGGTGTTTTTTGAAGAAGCATCCATGGATCTTGTTTTCCTCGCAAATACGAAATTTGCAAGAGATTCACTTGCCCGGTTTTTAAAAAAGAAATAGTTTGGTCTGGCTCGCTTCTAAAGATGTTACGCGAGAGGAAGTTCGTAAGAGAATATAATGTGTACCCCTTTCTCTTGGGCGTATTTCCTGACTTTTGATGAGGTGTGGTAAGTTATTAAAACAAGGAACTTGTCACCCGGGATGTATCTGTCAAGGAGTTTAATGTAGCCAAGGAATTTATCGATATCCCTTTTCCTTGCCTGAGCTTTAGACTCTCCTATGATCGTGAAAGTTTTTCCGTTTTGTTTGCCTTTACCTATAATGTTAATTTCGATTTCACGATTTTCGATTTCGAGCATTTCTCGTTTTAATGGGCCTATAGTTTCAATGTTGAATCTCTCTTTCAGGATTGAAGGTAATCCTTTAATAGCCCTATCTTCGAGTACATAGCCAAAGGCGTTTGTGAGACCGCCGAGATGTTCTCGTGTCTTTTTGTGCTCCTGGGTGAGTTTCTTAAGCTCTCTCTCAGTTTCTTTTTGTGCGAGAGCAAGTTCATTGAGCCTTTCTTCAGTTCTTTTTTGAGCAATGGCAAGTTCATTAACTCTCTGTTCAGTTCTTTTTTGAGCTTCAGCCAATTCATTGAGCCTTTCTTCAGTTTTCTTTTGAGCTTCAGCTAATTCACTAACTTTTTGTTCAAGTTTACTGTGTGCGAGAGCAAGTTCATTAAGCCTTTCTTCGGTTCTTTTTTGAGCAATGGCAAGTTCATTAACCCTTTGTTCGGTTCTTTTTTGAGCTTCAGTGAGTTCGTTAATAGCTTTCCACACCCTGTTAAAGTTCTCATTCGTTGTTCTGACGAACTCTTGGAATTCTTTTCTTGTAACAGTTTCTCCGATAATACGCTCAGCCTCTTCCAGGAAACTGATGAATACGTCCCTGAGTTTAGGATCTTCTATACTTTCAAGTTTTCTAATAAGTGAGGCTCTAACCATAACATCCTATATTTAACATGTCACCATGTGAAAGTCAACCTTTGAGGTGAAGATTTTGGCATTTTGTATTAAAATTTTCACATTCCACCAGGGAGGACTGAGAAGTGAGAGCATATCCAGAAGAGTTTTTTGTCAGAAAAGAAAAGGTTGAAAAACTCCGCCAACTTGGAATTGAGCCATATCCGTATAAGTTCAATGTAACACATCATTCAGCCGAGATTAAGGAACAGTTTGATAAACTCCAGGGAAAAGAAGTCTCGGTTGCCGGAAGGATTATGACAAAAAGGGTATTTGGTAAGCTTAATTTTGCCCATTTAAGAGACGAATACGGTGATATTCAGATCGTAACACAGAAAGGAGTTACATCTGTTTCAGATCTGCCCGGTGAGGACGGATCAAAATTTTTCAAAAAATTTATTGATACAGGTGATATAATTGGTGTCAGGGGAGAAGTAATAAAGACAAAAACTGGAGAGATCAGTGTTCTTGCGAAAGAGCTGAAGATACTTTCAAAAGCTCTGCTACCTCTACCAGAAAAATGGCACGGTCTCCAGGATAAAGAACTTAGGTATAGAGAGAGATATCTTGATCTTATAGTTAATCCTGAATCAAGACGGGTCTTTAAAACGAGAAACAGAATCATAAGTTTTATAAGGGAATTTCTAAATGATCGAGGATTTCTCGAAATGGAGACACCGGTTTTGCAGCCCATATACGGCGGAGCTATGGCAAAACCTTTTGAAACCTACTCGCATGTACTTGGCACTAAATTGTACCTCAGGATATCTAATGAGCTATACCTGAAGAGACTGCTTGTTGGTGGTTTTGAAAAAGTCTATGAATTTTCAAAAGATTTTAGAAATGAAGGAATTGACCGACTGCATTATCCGGAGTTTACCCTCCTTGAAGCTTATGCCGCTTACTGGGATTACGAGGATATGTTGAGAATGACAGAAGAGCTTCTCTCTCAACTCGCACTTGAGATAAAAGGGTCTTTTGAATTTGAATACCAGGGAGAGAAGATATCTTTTAAGCCACCTTTCGAGAGAATCGATTATGTAAGATCTTTGGAAAAGCATCTGGGTTTTAATCCCCTTGAGGTTGACGAAGAAAAGCTCAGGAAAGCCGCAGAGACTCATGGTATTGAAAAGTTCGAGAAATTACCAAAGCATAAGCTGATGGATAAACTTTTTGACAAGATTATTGGTGATAAAATAAAAGATCCAGCGTTTGTTATCAATCATCCAGTTGAAATTTCTCCTCTTGCAAAAAGACATCGTGAGATTCCCGGAGTTACTGAGAGGTTTGAGCTCTTCATCCTTGGGATGGAGATAGCCAACGCATTTTCAGAACTCAATGATCCTATTGATCAGAGGCAAAGATTTGAAAAACAGGTGGAACTGAGAAAATTGGGTGATGCCGAGATTCCGGCTGAAATTGACGAGGATTTCCTAAAAGCTCTTGAAGTTGGAATGCCACCAGCTGGCGGAATTGGCTATGGTATTGATAGAATCGTAATGCTCTTAACAGATCAACCATCCATTCGTGATGTTATACTTTTCCCTCAGTTGAGACCCAAAAAGGAATGAAAAAAGCCGAAATATTTATTGCCCTTCGTTATCTTAAACTCACAGGGCGGGGGATACTTTCATATCTTTCTTTTTTCTCCATTCTCGGTGTATTTCTGGGAGTTGCAGCACTTGTCATAGTTATTGGAGTGATGTCAGGTATGCATCAAGAATTGAAAAAGAGAATCCTCGGTATCAATCCCCATGTGGTTGTTACGGACTATTACGGGAATCCAATAAACAATCCGGATTCGATTGTTGAGGTTTTGAAGTCATTCCCTGAAGTCAAGTCATATTCTCCATATGTACTCGTTAAGTGCGTTCTAAAACGAGGAGATGAGGCTGATGGGATAATCCTCAAGGGTCTCAATTTTAAGGAAGATCCACGCCTGGACGAACTCAAAAAATCCGTAGTCAGTGGCGAGTTCAATCCTGATAGCACAAAAGTGGTGCTCGGATTACTGCTCGCATCCGATATGAATGCCTTTCCTGGAGATACGGTTACAATTTTGTCTTTCAGTGGCAAATCGGCAGGTTTAACAGGGGGAATAAGGGCACGCAAGTTTGTCGTGGCAGGAGTTGTGGACTTTGGAATCTACGACTTTAATTCAAGCGTGGTCCTTACAGATCTTGAAGGTGCCAGAAGAGTTGCTGGTATGGAGAGAGGTGTTTCTGGTATAGAGGTAGAATTAAAAAATCCATACAGGGCAGCTGAATTTGCAGATAAAATTTCAAAAATTTTACCAATCGAGTACAGGGTTGTTACATGGATTGAAATGAACAGAAGCCTCTTTTCTGCATTGAAGCTTGAGAAACTTGCGATGTTTGTAATTCTAATCCTTATCATTGTAGTTGCCTCATTTTCTATAGTGGCAATGTTAATGCTTCTCGTTGTAGAAAAAACAAGAGATATAGGGGTTCTCAGGGCACTCGGTATTACATCACGGGGAATAATGAGGATCTTTGTATTTGTTGGTGGGATCGTCGGTCTCTTTGGTGCTGTGGGTGGCGGTCTATTTGGTGTGATCGTCAACTTAGTCATTGGTAAATACAAATTGATTTCTCTACCTCCTGATGTTTACTTTATCGATCATCTACCTGTTCAGATCAAAGTTTCTGATGTTGTTTCAATAATTGTAGCTACTTTTTTAATAATATTTGTAGCTACTCTTTATCCAGCCAAGAAAGCTTCCCAGCTGTCTCCTCTGGAGGCAATTAGAAATGAATAAAGAGATCCTTCGATTAAAAGAAATAAAAAAGAGTTATCCCTCCGGGGATATTATTCTGCATGTCCTTAAAGGGATAAATCTCAAAGTTTTTGAAGGGGATTTTATAGGGATAATGGGACCATCAGGATCAGGAAAATCCACATTGCTAAGTATTATGGGTACACTTGAAAAGCCTGATTCAGGTGAAGTTTTTTTTGGGAGTAAAAAAGTCGAGTATTTGAATGACAGCGAACTGTCATTTTTGAGAAACACCAAGATAGGATTTGTCTTTCAATTCCATAATTTGTTACCAGAATTTAACGCAATAGAGAATGTTATGCTGCCTCTTCTTTTGGGTGGAGTGAATCGCTCAAAAGCTGAAGATAAAGCACGGATGCTACTTGAAAAATTTGGACTCCTGGAAAGAGCCCATCATTATCCCTCCGAATTGTCAGGTGGAGAAAGACAGAGAATTGCAGTTGCAAGGGCACTTGTAACTGATCCCGATGTTATTCTTGCCGATGAACCAACAGGAAATCTCGACAGAGAAAATGCTATCGCGCTCATGGAACTTCTCAAAGATTTAAACGCTTCTGGTACAACGATTGTGCTTGTAACACATAATGAGAGTTTGAGAAAATACTTTACCAGAACCTACAGGCTATTTGACGGATTCCTTGAAGAAGTCTAATTGTGAGATTGTTTCAGAATTTCTTTAACCCTTTCCCTTGCCCACTTATCTGCCTCGAGTAATTCTTCAAGAGAATCAGCTTTGAAACCGGGATTTTCATCAACTATTCTATTGATTACAATCGGAATATCAGTAAACTTTATCTTTCCATCGAGAAAGAGGTAAACTGCTTCCTCATTGGCAGCATTGTATATTGCTGGATAAGCCCCTCCAGCTTTTAAAACCTCATAAGCGAGTTTTAAACCCGGAAATTTCTCGAAGTCAGGTTTTTCAAAGGTCAGCGTATTATGGGTGAATGGATTATATGTTTCTGCCGGGGACTCCAATCTCTCAGGGTATGTAAGTGCATATTGTATCGGTATTTTCATATCAGGCAGAGACAGGTGAGCCATAAAGGCTCCATCCCACAATTCCACCATCCCATGGATTATGGACTGCGGATGTACAACCACTTTAATCCTTTCAGGAGGCAGGTCAAAAAGATAATGAGCTTCAATCACTTCAAGACCTTTGTTTATCAAAGTTGCACTATCTATTGTTATCTTTCTTCCCATTTTCCATGTGGGATGTTTCAAAGCATCTTCCGGTTTAACATCTTTCAGCTCGTCAGCAGGTTTGTTTCTAAAAGGGCCTCCTGATGCAGTCAGAAAAATGTTTTTTACATCTGCCCTTTTTTTCTCAAGTAATTGGAAAATAGCGGAATGCTCTGAGTCAACGGGAATGATTTCGCCTTCGAATTCCCTTTGGATTTTTTTCACCACTGGACCGAACGATACAAGTGTTTCTTTATTGGCAAGTGCAACTCTCTTACCGTGTTTAAGCGCTTCAAGAGTCGGAAATACACCTATTACCCCGATTGTGGCAACAAGGACAATGTCAGCTTGGGATGCTACGAATTTTAATCCCTCGACACCCCTTAAAACTTCTATGGAAGTCGAGAATTCTACATTTGATGTTACAACAACATATCTGGGGTTAAATTCACTTATAATCTTTCTTGCAAATTTCGTGTTCGAATGAAAAGAAAAAGCGAAAAGGCTAAACCTATCTTTATGCTTTCTCAGAACCTCCAGGGTGGATCTTCCAATTGAACCGGTTGCCCCTAAAAGCGCAATTTTTTTAGTCATTCAGCAGCTTTTTAACGATTTGCGTGAAAACAACTTTACTTTGATATCCCACAAATTTTCGGACAATTTTCATATCCTTGTCTATTATGAATGTTGTGGGAATACCACCTATACCTCCGTAAAGCCTTGCAACTTCCCTTGTTCCGTATGCAACGGGATAGTTCATCTTGTATTTTTTGTAAAATTTATCAACTCTTTTGGGATCATCAAGAGCAACTCCGATGACAGTAAAAGGTTTGCCTTTGAATTCTTCCATCATCTTTATAAATCCAGGAATTTCTGCGCGGCAGGGGGCACACCAGGTCGCCCAGAAATCCAGGATGATGACTTTACCTTTATAGTCATAGAGATGGACTGTGTCTCCGTTTACACCCGGGAGCTTGAAATCAGGTGCTGTTGGGACCCTTCTTCTTGCAGCTCCGAGAGATGAGATTGTGAGTAACAATATTAGGACTAAAATCTTACGCATTTTACACACCTCCCTCTATTTCTCTTGCACAGTTTGAGCAGAATTTGGTCCAGGGTATTAATTCAAGCCTCTCAATTTCAATAGGCTTACCACATCTTTCACAGATGCCATAGGTTCCTTTTTCAATTTTTCCCAGGGCAATATCGATTTCATTTAACACCGAGGCATCCCGGGTTGCTATTATAGCCTGGACATCCTCAGTTAATGTAATATCTGCCCAGTCCTCAAGATCTTTGGGCTCGTCCCAGCTATTCCCAATTTGTTCTTCAACTTCTTTAATTTTTAACAACTTTTTCATTATCCTCTGCTTCTCCTTCAGAAGGAGTTGCTTGAAGTATTCCAGCTTTTGTTTATCCATTGTATCCTCCTGGAAAAAATTAGGCTTACAAGTTAAAGTAAAGGGAAAATTTTATCAAGAGTCGGTTTCCCCAAAAAGTTATTACTCTTTAAGACCGCTTCTTGAGTAACTTTCCACTATTTGCCTCTGCGCTATGAAAAAGAGTATCAGGAGGGGCAATATGGTTATCGTGGAAGCTGCCATAAGGGCAGGATAGTTGGTGGTCTCCCCCTGCGCAAAATAGGCAAGCCCTACCTGTATGGGCCTCATCTTATCCGAATTTGTTACCATAAGAGGCCACATAAAGGCGTTCCATGAGCCAATTATATCGAATATTGCAATTGTTACTATAGCAGGCTTTACAAGTGGCATAACTATTGAGAATAAAAATCTGATCCTTGAACATCCGTCAATTATTGCAGCATCAAATAGGTCTCTCGGTATACTTCGCATATGTTGTCTAAGCAAAAATATTCCAAAAATGTTTACAGTCCATGGAACGATCAGGGCATAAAAAGTATCTATCCATCCGAGTTTTTGAACTATTATGTATAGAGGCACAACATATACGGGAATGGGGACCATCATCAAACTCAACATCGCCATAAAGAGTTGCTCTCTACCCGGAAACTCATACCACGAAAAGGCATAGGCAGCGAGGAGTGAAGTTAACAGGACACCGATCAATGTAAAGATTGAAACAACGAGTGAAACATAAATATACTGTGGAAAATGAACCTTCTCCCACACGATCCTGAACGGTTCCGTCGTAAAATGCTGGGGAATCCATGTAGGAGGCATTCTCAGTGCCTCTGCCTGAGTCTTAAATGAAGTGGATAACATCCACAAAAAAGGTAACAACATCCAGATGCCACCTGTAATGAGAATAACATATATCAAAAATTTTTGAATTTTATACTTCATAGTAAACCTTTTTCTCCAGATAAAGTTTCTGGAACAGGGTAATTGCAAGAATCATCAGGAAAAAGACAAAGGCAATGGCAGATCCATATCCTACCTGGTACTCTTCAAAACCTTTTTGATAGAGGTAGTAAACTATAACAGATGTCGTCCCGAGTGGACCTCCAGGTGGTGGTCCGGTCATTGTCCATACCGGAGCAAAGACCTGAAAAGAAATTATCGTTGACATAATCATCACATAAAAAGTCGTAGGTGAGAGTAAGGGTATTGTGACATTTCTAAAAGTTTGCCACATGCCTGCACCATCAATTTTTGCTGCCTCGTAATAAACATCAGGGATATTTTTCAACCCCGCGAGAAAAATAACGACATTGTAACCGAGACTTTTCCATACACTCATAAGCACAAGTGAAAACAGAGCAAGTGATGGTCCTTTTAAAATGTAGGGGAGGTTGGTCCCAAGTATCATTTCAAATATGCCCCGCGGTTCCTCAAGCCACTTGAGGGGATGGAAACCGAGAAGAGTCAAAAAATAGTTGAAAAGACCACGGTTTGGATCGTACAACCACTTCCACACCACGGAAACAGCGACAATGGAGGTTATGACGGGCAAAAAATAAATTGTCCTTAGTAAACCAAGGGCTTTAATCCCCCTGTTCAAAAGGTACGCAATAAAAAGCGATATTGCTATATTCATAGGCACAGCAAAGATCGTGTAGTAAATCGTGTTGATAACCGATTGCCAGAAAAACGGATCTTTTAACAAATAGTAATAGTTTTTCAGCCCCACAAAACCTTTGATCCCTGCAATCCCCCAGTCATAAAAACTCAATCTAAATGCAAAGATGATAGGAAGTACTTTAAATACGAAGAGAATCAAAAATGCAGGAGATAGAAGAACGAGAGGGGGTATGATTTTTTTCCAGAATGTTTTCATAACTTGTAGTAAATATACAGTGCAATAATTATGAGAATAACGGTGAAAATGTTAAATGACAGAGAAAAACCGAGTGTGAATTTCAGCACAATAAGGTCAAGGGTGAAGGGAGAGAACCCGATATGAGTTTTGTGGAGTACGAGCTCTTTTACAGGACTATCCGGAAGTGTTCTCGAAAGGATAAAACCCAGAAGGTCGCCGGCGACGATACCGGTGATGAGAGCCCAGGTCAGTAGAGTGTAATTTTTGCGCCAGACCATTTTACCTTAATGCCCGGGGCGGGACTCGAACCCGCACGGGGAAACCCCAGGGGATTTTAAGTCCCCTGCGTCTGCCACTTCCGCCACCCCGGCAAAAATAATGGAGGCGGCACCCGGATTCGAACCGGGGAATAGCGGATTTGCAATCCGCCGCCTTGCCACTTGGCTATGCCGCCTGCTGTTCCGTTTTATTATTAACAATCCACACTTATCATGTCAACCGGATATGGAGAGGGTGTTCACTTACCCTTTACTTCGCGGAAAAACTCATTTTTCCCTGATCCTTACGTAATCCCGTTTCGTGGAAAAGATTACACCCGAATTCCTCTATCGCTATGTAAGAGGCATCACTCACAACCTCCCCTCCCGCTTATGCGACTCCACATACAACCTCCCCATCCGATTGCGGGAGAGGTCGCTCACAATCTCCCCTCCCACGAAGTGAGAGGGGATTAAGGGGAGGGGATAAAACCTCCACCTGCTTTTTCTGTTAAATTAGCTCATTCTGCCCCCTCCTTAATCCTCCCCCAAACCTCTTCGAGGTTCGGGGGAGGAGTTTTTAAGGCGATCCTCCTCAAAGCAGAGCTTTGGGGAAGAGTTAGAGAGTATCTCCTCACGAAGTGGGGGAGAGGTATGTCGAATGTTCTTCAACACCTTGCAAAGCAGCATGAGGGAAGGAGTCACTTCCAACCTCCTTCATGCTTGTAGGCTTGTAGGAGAGTATCTAAAAACCACCTGAAACATTCCCTCCCATCCTGCAGGGATTTACCCCCAATTCCTCTTTGACGAAGCGGGAGGGATCACACACAATCTCCCCTCCCGATTGCGGGAGGGGGCACTCACAATCTCCCCTCCCACGAAGTGGGAGGGGATTAAGGGGAGGGAATAAAACCTTTATCTACTTCTCTCAGTCAGATCTGCTCATTCTACCCCCTCCTTAATCCTTCCTCACAAAGTGAAGTGAGAAGGTTATTGAGAAACCTTCACACAATGATAGAGACACTGCGGAGGGGGGGAGGAGGTCATTTTGTTACACTAACACAATGTGGAGAAGGGTCCTTCACAGAC
>CAZNDM010000051.1:0-5924 GCA_964571845.1 uncultured bacterium
CCGAAAGGAAATTAATGCATCCTGTACCATTGACCTCCATTTAACGGCTGGAAAGTGGTGACAGATTGATTTTTGCGTCCTATGAAAAATTGACAGCGATTTGCTGTCTCACATTTGAGCTGATTTTGCCATAATCAAAAAGAATTTTGGTTGGACTGGTGTACTTCGTGAAATGGTAATCTGACTGAACATCCTTTGTAAAAAAACAGTGAAGTTTGATCCTGCAAGATCTCTCAGAGAGAACGGTAAAGAGTTCACACCCTTATCTTTTCTATAAACCAATTAAGGAATAAAGCAAGATGAAAAACGCGGGAATTTTTTATCACCCAGAAGGAATTCAGAGCTATCAGAAAACTGGTAGATGGGTCATATCACGGGGCTTATCATTTTGATTATGAGTGAAACAAAAATTCTCTCAAAGTATTTATCAGAACTGGACTTTGATTCACTGGATAGTAAAACAGTTGAGTACACCAAGAGGCTTTTCCTCGACTGGGTAGGATCTGCTATTTCCGGTGTGGACGCTGCTCCCGTCAGAATTTTGCTTGATATTACAAACGAAACTGGCAAGGATGGAAATGCAACATCGTTTACTGGATTCAAAAAATTTCACCCGATATGGGCAGGTATGTTAAATGCCGCATCTTCCCATGTCGTTGAGATGGATGATCTTCACCGCGCATCCATTCTCCATCCAGGATCACCTATTATCTCACCGGTTGTGGCATTTGCCGAGAGCCACGGATTTTCTGGGAAAAATGTAATAACCTCGATTGTGGCTGGTTATGAAGCAGGAATAAGAGTCGGTGAAGCTCTCGGTCCTTCACATTACAGGTACTATCACACAACTGCAACGGCCGGGACATTTGGCGCAGCAGCTGGAGTCTGTAGGCTTTTCGGGTGCACAGATGAAGAGATGACTGACGCCCTGGGTAATGCCGGTACCCAGGCAGCCGGGGTCTGGGAATTTCTCAAGCACGGCGCCTATTCAAAACAACTGCATACGGCAAAAGCTGCATACAATGGAGCTCTTTCTGCGTTACTCGCCTTAAAGGGCTTCATTGCTGCCAGAACAATTCTTGAAGGGGAAAAGGGCTTTATTTTCGCCGCATCCAGACAGCCTGACATATCAAAAATTGTAGATCATCTCGGTGACGGCTTCAAAATCAATGAAACATCTATCAAATATTTTGCGTCCTGCAGACACACACATCCTGCACTTGATGCTGTTTGGAAAATTCTTGACAGAATAGTTCCCGAATCAATTAAAAGCATAAAGGTTTTCACTTACAGGGATTCAAAAACACTCGTTGATAAACCTGAACCCGTAAATCCCTATCAGGCAAAGTTTTCCCTTCAATTTACCATTTCATATCTCATTCTCAATAAAAGGATTACACCTGAGAGTTTCAGTCCCCAGAGTCTCAGGGACACTGAAGTGAGAAAATTGATGTCAAAGATCACTGTTCACGAAGATGCGAGGTACACTGAACTTTATCCTGTGAAATGGGGATCCAGAGTGATAGTCGAACATCAGGGTGGAACTGTGGAGTCAGAATCTCTTTTTCCAAAGGGCGATCCGGAAAACCCTCTAAGTGACGAGGAACTGATTGAAAAATTCAACATGTTGACGGAAAAATTCTTAAAATCGGATTCGAGGAAAAAGATCGTTGAATTTGCTTTGAATCTTGATAAAGCTGACACTCTTTCTGGATGGCTGGATGGAGTTGAGCTTATTAACCGAGGATGATTTTACCGATTGTCAGGGGAAAATAACCTTCCCGTCACTGTTGAGATGGAAAGAAGTTTCAAGCCTGAATTTTACTGGCGGCTCGGGTATGGTGCATCCCTGGACATACAGCCAGTAGGTTCCCTTCTCCGGGTAGGGTATAAAGATCTTTTCAGTTGAAAGTGGTGTCGTGGATTTTTTTACGAGTTCTTTCATACTGTCTATTTTCCCATTTCCGTTTTTGTCTCTGAAAAGAAAAATGTCAATGTCTGCTCCATAGGCGTCTGATGTTACTTTGAGGAAAATGAAAGGAATACTGTCTGTGACGAAGAAAGGTCCGTAGATAAAAGATCCCGACGGGTGCTCACTCGTGCACTCGTCCTGATAAACCAGGCTTTCAAGAAAATTTGTCCCCTTTACCTCGATGTAAGTGGATGCTGTGAGCTCACGTCCGTCGTGAGCATAGCCTTTGAGTGTGATCTCTTTTCTGCCGGGATAAATGCTGCTGTTTGGGACGGTGATTTTGTAGTGTTTACCTGATCTCCTTGGAAAGACTTCAAAAGTTGAGTCTCCCATAAGGATTTCGAATTTTTTAAAATAATGAAACGGAAAAATTTTTGCTTTCAACACAACAGGCTCACCTGGATAGATTTCTTTTTTCTCCGGGGTTATGACAATTTCTGGTTTTGCGTTGACATTAATTTTGACAATCCTGTAATGGTCTGGTGACGGATTAAAAATTTCCAGCATTTTATCTGTTTCTTTTACGACGATTTTTCCACCGTCAAAAAATATAGGAGTTTTCCCGGCTCCATTGTACCTAATTTTTTCTCTAAGATAGTCGCTCTTTATCCTGTAAGGTTTTCCCGTTATGAAGTTAACAGGTGTGAATATAGAGGAATCCGCTTCACCGTTTAAGACATGGAATTTGCCGGGAACCTTTAGAGTCAATTCATAATTTTCCCCTTCATTAATAAAAAAGTAGTTCATTCCCGTCATTCCGGCAGGTGAAACGACATCAAAGGTATAGCCCAGGGGTTCATAGCCAAGGTCAAAGCTAACTTCACCGTTTTTATCTGTGTAACCCCATATAGAGATTGAATTTCTATTGTTCCAGTGGCTTCTCGGGACGACAAGTGCCCCTTCAATGGGTATGCCGTCTTTGTCAACAACTTTTACCTTCACATGAGCGACATCAGTGTATCTCCGGGTTACGGGGTGAAAATTGTCGTCCGGATGCCAGGCCAGGACAGCAGAAACAGTTTTAGGATTTCTCGGTGCTCCCATACCTTCAGCGGATGTCATGGGGTGATCTATTGCTTTTTCCGCTTTGAAATTCAAATCCCAGTGATGCCACCTTCCATTTTCCCAGAACTCGTTCCACTGATGATCCTCACCCCTGTCCATTACCACATAGATTGGAATCAAATAGGTTCTTGCAAAGGCAGCAAGCAGGATGGACTGCTCACCGCATGAGCCGTAGCGCTTTTTAAAAATAACCATTGGCTGTATGTCCTGTGTTTTGTATCCAAATCTCATAAAGTTGCCTTTATAGGACCATGAGAGCCACCTGTGAAGAGTCAAAACGGCCTCTCTCTCAGTCTTTGCTTTCTGCATTTTTTCTTTGATTTCTTTAAGCCCGGAGAAATAATCTCGCCAGAATACTCCGCCATCTTTGTAAACATCAACTTCTTTTTTTAACCACTCGTCCTCACTAATTCCGTAATATTCAGGCGGCTTGTCCCAGAAGGAGGCATTTATTCTGGCTGGTATCTCAAAAAGAATGCGAGGATGAACTACGAAAAGGTAATAGTATTCGACCGGAAGTTTTATAGAGTCATCATAGACAAGGGTTGTCAGCCCATTATCGAGCTCCTCAATCCTGACATAAGGCAGGGAATCAGCCATTTTGTAGATGCTTTTGGCACTGGAAACAAAGATGTCGAGATTTCCCATCCTCGCCATTGCCCTGAGGACTCCGGGTGGCGTGTGGGCAACTGAATAAACAACCTCATCAAAATAAGGAGAATTTATCCTTTCAAGGAAATTAATGAGCGTGTCAAGCAGCGTTTTCTTCGTAATCTTTAGCTCCCTTCTTACCGGGATGTAATGGTCATAGTAATCTCCGGGCTTTTTTATACTGTATGTAGGGGCAAACTCCCAGCTTCCTGATTCGACAAAGAAAGGGTTTGTCCGTGTCCCTGTATTCTTAAAAAATGTCAGATTTCCCTCAATGTCACCTGCAATGATGTCAGGAAGTGAATCACCGTCAAAATCGAATAGGTCAACAGATGGGTGCTCCCCGACTTTTAATGTCATAAGGGTGTCGTAATCTGGAGAGATGAAAATTTTTATAAATCCATCTATTTTGCCTGCAACAATATCGTCTATTCCGTCCGAGTTTATATCTCCGGAAATGATAGAAGTGGCACTATCAGCCTTTACCGGCAGATCCGATGGTTCAACCCATCTACCTCCGAAATACACTTTTTCTCCAATTGAATCAATCTTCACCAGTCTGTTCCCCACGAGCTCAAACAGTGAACCGTCTTTCGAAATGAAATAGGGTTTGCCCGATACTCTCTGTAATTTCATGTAATTTTGCGGAGATACGCGAACCGTATCCCATGATCTTCCTCTTTTTTGCAGAATGTAAAAGCCGTTCAATGTTGACACAGCGAGTCGTGATCTGTTGATAACAGCGGGATATGGTGCGAATGGAAGAGTTACATCAAAAAGTTTTTCTCTGACAGTGTCAGGGTATGGATTTTTGAAAATTACAAATCTTCTATATATTTTCCCTCTGTCTAATTTGAAGATCTCCTTTAATCCGTGGAATTTCAGAACCTGTGTTTTGTACAGGTAATCCAGGTCAAGTGAGCCTCTTTCAATGAAATCTGGACCTTTGTAGAAAATAACTCGGTCGTCGGATCTTACAGCAAGATCAGGGATGTCGTCGTTATCGTAGTCGTCGAGCCTGAACTCTGAGACATTATCAGGTGGTACCTTTGAAGCTTCTTTTAAGACCCAGTTTAGTCTCCACCTGAGATTTTCGGGGATTCTGGATAGAAGATGATCGGGGATCTGATACTCTGAGAAGTTTTTGTACTCATGCGATTTTGTTATCCTGTAGTAACCACCGGGTGGTAAAACAACCCTGAGTTGCAGGCTTATAAGCAATGCGATGAAGATCATAAATTTTAGTATTAAGGGGGTAATCCAAAAATTCAACTTACTTCCTGCAAGAAGAGATCCGACAACCGTTTCTCTTTTCTCAAAGTTGAGGACACGCTTATTCGCTGATCTTGAATTCGTATATTCTGCTTGTGAAAACGGAGTCTCCGCTCAACTGCGTGATATAGGATATACCAACAGTCTCATCTATCAATGAGGGTTTTGGAAAAATATTTTACCAGTTGTTACTTCCTCTTTACTTTACGGAAAACCCTCCTTATTCCCCCTTTTGCTTGCAAAATCCCATTTGCTTTATTCTGACTGGTCAGCTCTTTTTGCCCCCTCCTTAATCCTCCCCCGAACCTCTTCGAGGTTCGGGGGGAGGGGTTGTGAATCTTCCCTCATCATTTCCACTCTGCGGGGGAGGGCTATGAAGAGGATCTCTCCGCACTGCGAAGTGGGTTTGAAGAGAGCCTCTCTGCACTGCGGGGTATTGTAGTATCCTCCTCCATGGCGTTTGGCTGCAGTGGAGTGTTATAGATCAGTAAATCTATAGACAACCTTTCACAAAGTGAGGGAGATCACATCCAAATACCCCTTTCACTTGTAGATTCCTCACACTCAATCTCAACTCTTACCTGCGGGATGTCTCAACAAAGCCCCTCTCACTTGCAAGAGGGGAGCTTCGACCGTCTCCCTTCCTACGAAGTGAGGGACCACCTACAACTTTCCCTCCCGTTATGCGGAAGTTTACCTACAAACTCCCCTCCCGCTTTGTGGGAGGGGATTGAGGGGAGGGCAGCAAAACCCCCATTTGCTTTTTTCTGACTGGTCAGCTCTTTTTGCCCCCACCTTAATCCTCCCCCAAACCTCTTCGAGGTTCGGGGGAGGGGTTGTGTGTCTTCCCCCATCACTTCCACTCTGCGGGAGAAAGGTTTGAAGAGGATCTCTCCGCACTGTGGGGGGGTGTAGTATCCACCATCACAGCTCAAAGCAACTTTCGAGAAATTCCACCCTACAC
>CAZNDM010000052.1:0-15596 GCA_964571845.1 uncultured bacterium
ATAGTGCTCTTTTTGCCCTCCTCTCAATCCCCTCCCGCTTGCGGGAGGGGAGTTGTAAGAAGACTCCCGCAAGCGAGAGGGGTGTTATGTGAAGGTTCCCACAAGAGGGGGGAGTTGTGAGAAGAATCCTGAAAGCTGGAGGAGAGTTGTGAAAAGACTCCCACGAGTGGGGGTGTTATGGGAAGATTCCCGCAGAGCGGGGGAGGAGTTGTAAGAAAACTTCGGCCAGTGGGAGGGAAGTTGTAGAAAGACTCCCGCCCGGCGGGGGAGTTGTGAGAATATTCCTGAAAGCGGGAGAGGAGTTGAGAGAGGACTTTCGCAAGTGGGAGGGGAGGTTATTGGCTGACTTTCGTAAATGAGGTGAGATTGTGAGTGTTTTTCTCACAGTACAAAGAGCTACTGTTAGGAGTTCTATATGGATGCCTTGATTATCGAGACATTTTGATTTAAATTTCCTGACCTATGAAGATCCTTGCATTTGAGACATCATGTGATGAAACATCTGTAGCAGTAGTTGAATCTGGCTTCCATGTACTGGCTAATGTGACACAAACACACATTGAACATGCGAAATTTGGCGGTGTTGTACCGGAGCTTGCCTCAAGAGCTCATGTCAGGTTGATTTATCCCCTTACAGAAATGGCTCTCAAAAAAGCGGAGACCGATATTGCCGAAATAGATGGAATAGCTTATACCAAAGGACCCGGACTGATTGGCTCACTCCTCGTCGGAGTGGTTTTTGGCAAAACTTTTGCACAGGCACTTAATAAACCCTTTATCGGCATTAATCATCTTGAGGGCCATCTATTCTCGATATTTCTTGGTAATCCCGATGTTAAGCCTCCGATACTCTACCTGCTTGTTTCCGGTGGTCATACTGAGCTCATATTCATGGAAGATTTCCTGAAATACAGATACCTTGGAAGAACAATGGACGATGCCGCTGGAGAGGCTTTCGATAAAGGGGGAAAACTCCTTGGTCTCCCATACCCGTCAGGTCCCATAATTGACAAACTCGCAAAGCAGGGGAACCGCGAGTTTTACAGGTTTCCAAGAGCCAGAACACCGGGGTATGATTTCAGCTTTTCGGGACTGAAAACAGCCCTTTTGTACTATTTGAGGAAACAGGATAAAAATTTTGTTCAGGATCATCTTCCCGACATAGCCGCCAGCTATCAGGAGGCTATCGTGGATATGCTGCTTGAGAAGACCCTCGGCGCGTTTGAAGAGCTAAAACCTCCAACTGTTGCGGTAGTTGGAGGTGTTTCTTTAAATTCAAGGCTGCGCGAAGTTTTTAGAAAAGCGTTCCACAACAGGGCAAAACTCTTGTTTCCTGAACCCCGGTACTGCACGGACAACGCAGCAATGATTGGAGCTGTTGCACTCGTGAGATTCCAAAATGGCGAGACGTCACCAATTACAGAAAGTGCATCTCCAAATTTGCCGCTTGTCTAATCCCACGGAACATTTTTCCACAGAATTTCGTCAAGGGATTCTCTTTTTCTGATTAATTTCAAGTTCTCTCCATCACATAGAACTTCAGGTGGTCTGGGTCTTGCGTTGTAATTGGATGCCATGCTCATTCCGTAAGCGCCTGTGTCCATGATAGCGAGGAGTTCACCCTGATCCGGTGTCTCAAGCTCAAATCTGCTGCCAAAAACATCTGTTGACTCACAAACAGGTCCTCCAACCGCGTAGATGCGCTTTTCTCTTCCTTTCCTGGTAACATTATCAATCCTGTGATACGCACCGTAGTAAGCGGGGCGCGAGAAATCATTCATCCCGGCGTCAACGATTATAAAGTTTCTCTTTCTGTAAAGAACTTTCGTTAAAAGAATGCCGGCTCTGGCGATAATGTACCTTCCGGGCTCGGTAATTATCTCATCGACAAGACTTGAGAGAGGATTTAAAACATTTTCTCTAAATCCTCTGAAATCAAACTCCCGCCCTTTGCCCTCATAATCGACACCAAACCCACCACCTATGTCGAAGATCTGAAATTCATAGCGGGAAAGAAGGTGACGGACTTTTTCAAATGCCTCTCTATAAGGTTGCCACTCGAATATTTGTGAGCCGATATGGATGTGGAGTCCGACGATTCTTACAAATTCACTTCTGAATTGTGCCAGAATTTCCTGAATTTTCTCAAGTTCTATGCCGAATTTACTCTCTTTCCTGGCAGTTGAAATTTTATCAATGGTATCCGGACTGACGTCAGGGTTAACCCTCAGGGCGACATTGATCCTTTTACCACTTCTGCGCGCAATGTGTTCGACCAGGTGAAGTTCCTCCTCTGATTCTACATTGATGAGTTTTATGCCTTTTTCCACGGCATATTGTATTTCATCCGGTCTCTTTCCCACGCCTGCAAAGACTATCCTTTCCGCTGGAAAATCAAGGTCAAGGGCAAGTTTCACCTCTCCTTTTGAAACTGTATCGGCACCAAGGCCCTGTGACATTATCAACCTTAGCAGATGGGGATTATTATTGGCTTTCAGAGAAAAGGCGATTGTGTAGTTTAGACCGCTGAAGGCTCGTTTTAAAAGTGAAATTCTGTCAAGGATAATTCTGCGGCTGTAAATATAAACAGGAGTTCCAAACTCATCCGCTATTTTTTTGACAGGTACCTGCTCACAAAAAAGCTCTCCGTTTTTCCACTCGAACATTGCTTTACCTCACTATCAAAAACTTCCCTCCATAAGCTGAATTGAGTCTGAAAATATAAATTCCAGGTTTCAAATTGGTGATTTTTGACTTTCCAGAGACACCTTTCAACCTCATGGACAGGATCAGTCTCCCCGTAACATCGAATACCTTGAGTTTGCTTTCTGCTGGTAGCTTATAGCTGAACGAACCATCAGGTAAAAAGTTTATGCTGTAATTCTCACCGTAGAATGTGCCTTCACTTACATCAGTGAGATTAAAAAACTCCCTGATCGTTCTCAAGACACTTACCACGAAGGTGTCATTTTCTACATGATCAATGGAAAATGAGAAGAAAAAGGCGGTTGAATCTCCGTTGATTACACCCGCTGTTCCATCATTCGAATAGGCGAAGACAGCAAATCCGCCATTTGTCGTGTCAATTATGTCCTGTCCGGACTGGTTCAGAACACCGGTGAGATCGAAAAACGGACCACAGGGTCTGGCTACCACGGTATCATTTGGAGAGCTGTCGGAAACGAAAGCAGCGCCGAGCATTCTGATAAAACCGGTTCCAGAATAAATCCTTGCAACATTTGAACCATTTACGAACAATTTACCGGACGACATGTAATTTTCCAGTGTCAGGGTGTCTATTCTGGAGGTATCTGCCCCCTTGCTCAATACAAGAAGACCGTAACCTGAAATGTCATATTCCCCAATGACTTCCTCAGAAAGTGTTTTAACAGTAATATTTTCAAATCCTTCAAGGTATTTTTCAAAATAGCCGTGCCCACTTTCTTCAAAGTTTCCGTCAACTATCAAGATGCTGTCAGGCGAATTTGTCCTTCTTATCACAAATGTTGTAGAAAAGTTGCTCTCATTGCCCTGATTGTCGAAAGCCGTTAATTTGAAATAGAAATTCCAGTTGAGAACGAGGGGATGGGATGTGATGTAAAACGAGTCTGAAGGGGAGAGAGTCGCCCATTCAATCCATCCTGAGTCGTTGAATTTCAGGTAGAGCTTGTATCCGGCGAGATCCGATGAGGTGTCCGGTTTCCATCTCAAAACACCTCTGCCATCTGGTAATGTATACAGGGCAAGGAGTTGCGGTATTTCCGGTGGAGTGGTATCTGCAGGGACGACATGAATCCGCGTGTAGTTTGTATCCCAGTTGTCCCTTGCGTCATTTGCATAAACAATTAGCACATAGTCACCCTCAGGAATATCAGTAAGATTAAGACTTCCAATGCCTTTTGAAGTGTAATTTGTCACAATGTAATAGTGGTTCTGGTTATTGGACCATGGGACATAATATACCTCTTCAACAGGTGTTGACGGCAGATACTCAAATTCAACGAGTCTGTGGGGACCCACAATAATTGTGGATGTGTCTGAGCTCATGAGTGCATAGTAAATGGAGAAGATTCCATTGTTGGAGCCGATTGTCCCGGAACCTGTTGTGTCCTGCGCTCCTGCTACGATGTCAACTCTTCCATAAAGACTGTCTGGATTCATTCTGTTTCCAAGATAATGGCTGAAAAAGGTAACGCTGTACACATTGGTTCCCCAGGGATCTTCAAAAGGCTGTAAAGCGTCAGGCATAAGCGGATTTCTAACAGGGTAAGGGGAAGCTCCTCCACCATCTTTAAAGTGGACATGTGCGCCCGAATTTATGTAGCCTACAAGTTCGCCCTGATTCACCGTATCTCCGAGCTGAAGATCTGATCGTGGATATACATGCACATAGGCAAATCTACCGACTCTGATACCCCCATTGAAGCCAGATCCAATCCATAGCACCTCACCACCCTCAACTGCATAGACCGGTGTTCCCTCGGGCGCCGGTATGTCAACTGCGTTGTGGTAATGTATCGGAGGTCCATGCCTAAATTCGCCGAATGTCCCGGAAATATTGTGCTGTTGATTCATGGGAGCAATGGGCCAGGGATATGCCAGAATTATGGAAAAAATCAAATTAAAACTCATAGCTCTCTCCTTTGGGTGTAAATAATACGAGCCTGTCCTTGACCTCGAAAAATCGCCTGAATGCACCTGACACTTTCTTGATCTCTGAAATTCTTTTATCCTGCAAAGTGGCTACACTTGTTACTCCATCTCCGCAATCGAGCAAAACATAAATCTTCCCATTCTTAACTCTAAGATCCAGAATAGACTTACTGACCGGGATTTTCCTGCTGCCCATGATTATTTCCTTTCTCGTGGCAAATACAGGTTTGCCGTTTACATAGTCAACAGCAATTATCCCCCGTATTGAGACATCTGTTTCGTCATCCAGAATTTTGACAAAATCACGGGTTACATGCCCGTTTTTGACTTCGTAAAGCCTCAGAATGATCTTTCCGCCTCTTATCCAGAGACCCGCAGGATATAGTTTCTTGAAAATTCTCTCCCTCGTTTTACCGTTAAACTGCAGGATTTTCAGGCGGGTTTTATCGCCGTGCCGGTATGCTACTGCAATAAGGCTGTCATTTGCATCAAATGCCGAGTAAGATTCGAGCTCAAAATGTCCATTCAAAAGTTTTACATCCAGAACTTTCCTGTTTCCCGGAGCATAAACTGCGACTCTGTATGTAGCAGGATAGAAGAGCACGAGTTTCTGATCTCGAAGTATAAGAGGTTCTGGAATATCTTCACCGTGGAATTTAACAGCTATTCTTTCCCTGCCTGCATCATACACTTTGATACCTGATTGGGAGAAATTGATGGAAAGGGAAAAAATAGTGAGCGCAACGACTATTCCTGACATCATAATTTTTTCACCTCAACCTCTGGAGCAGGCAGTCCCAGCACCATCCACTGGTGATTAACTGGACCATGGCCTTTTCCGTGTTCAAGACCGTATTTAACGCCACCTGTTACAAAAACTTTTGCGTTTTTAACGGCATCCACGATATCGAAATCCTTTGCGAGATATGCCGCTATTGCTGATGCATATGTGCAGCCTGTCCCGTGTGTGTTCTTCGTCTTCACTCTTTCTGCCGAGAACATGTAGAGATCCTTTCCGTCAAAAAGTATGTCTATAGCCTTTTCGCTATCTTCAAGGTGTCCACCTTTCATAAGGACATGTGATGGACCGAGGGTGTGTATTTTCCTTGCAGCTTCAACCATATCCTGGATATTTTTTATCTCCATCTCTGCAAGAACTTCAGCCTCTGGAAGGTTAGGGGTCACGACATAAGCCATTGGTAGAAATTTGTTTATCAAGGCTTCTGTTGCCTCAGGGACGAGCAACGGATCTCCACCCTTTGCCCTCATTACCGGATCAATGACGATCTTCCTGACATTCCACTTATTCAAGGATCTGACTACTGCTTCAATTATCCCCTGATTGGACAGCATGCCGGTTTTGACTACATCAACATGGAGATCCTGGAAAACAGTATCAATTTGCTTTTCTACGAAATCAGGTGAGACATCGAAAATCCCATAGACACCGGTTGTATTCTGCGCGGTCAGGGATGTTATGGCACTCATACCAAAAACTCCGAGTGCAGTATATGTTTTAAGATCAGCCTGAATCCCGGCTCCCCCTCCACTGTCTGAACCAGCAATTGTTAAAACAGATGGTATCTTCATGACCCTTCTCCTTTTGTTTTGGATTTTAGATTAATGAAGCTGAATGGAACTATCAAATCACGCTTACCGCCTCAATTTGAGCATGAAATACAGACCCGGGATGAAAAACAGTATGTTTGGAATCCAGGCGGCAATAAGGGGGTCTATTTTCCCGAGCTGCCCCATTATCCTTGATGATTGCAGGATCCCCCAGTAGATGAATGATAAAAGAACCGATAGTCCAAATCCAAGTGCTCTCCCTCTACCCCTCATTGACATAGCAAGAGGAAGTGAGAAAAACAGGATGACAAAATTTGCAAAAGGGAAAGCTATTCTTACATGGATTTCTGCAAGGATCTTCATATAATCAAGACCGGCTGATCGCAACATTTCAAGCTGTCTTTTGAGCTCAAATATACTCATCTCGTCAAGCCTGTACTGCTCTTTTAACAGCTGAAATGGTGATTCTTTAAGCTCGGGAAACTCTTTTTCACTGTAGAATTTTACCCTCACTTCGCCATTCAAAAAATTCCTCACAGTAACATCCTTAAAAACCCAGAGACTATCCCTGTAATATCCTTCTCTTGCGTCAATTCGCTGGACAACCTTCCCACTTCTAACCTTCATTACAATTGGTCCTATACCTTTGTTGTTTCTTGAACTTATGTATTTGAAAAAATAAAGGTAGCCTGACCTTCCGAAGAAGCTTAGATTTTTCGCAAAAATTCGCCTGTACGGAGATTTTTTCTTCTCAATTTCAACTGTTTTGACATACCTGAATTTTTTGTTGGCAGCTGGAGTTAGAAATTCACCAACAGCAAAGGATACGCCAGAATTAACTAATCCAGCAAACGAAAGCGTTGCAACTATTCTGTAAAGGTTGATCCCAGAAGCCTTGATGGCAAGAATTTCAAGCCTTCTTGCCATTTCACCGACCGAGAAAAAACTTGCAAGCAGGTGTGCCATGGGCAGGAGCAATACAAAGAGATAGGGAATCTGAAATAGGTAATACCTGAAAATTGAGACAATAGCGGGTTTTTTATCCACGAATTTATCAAGAGTTTCAAAGAAATTCACGATGATAAAGAGCATTATTACTGCTGCAAGCATCAATATCAGCCATCTGTAGAATTCCTTCAAAAAGTATCTATCTAACTTCTTCAATTTCACCCCGATTGTAATTTTTTCAGATCTTCCTCACGACCCATCACCACCACAGTATCGCCTTCCTCAAATATCTCTTCAGGTTCAGGGTTGAATATCATCTCGCCGTTTTTCTTCTTAATGGCAATAACGATAACTCCGTATTTCCTTCTAAGGTCAAGATCTTTAATGGACTTTCCCAAAAGTGGTGATCCCTTATGTATTTTGATTTCTTCAAGTCCGAGAGGGAGATACTCTCTGTGAGTTACGAGCTCAAGAAATTCAACGACCGTTGGTTTGAGAGCTGAATTCAATATCCTGTTTCCGGCAATTTTGTATGGGGAGATAACATGGTCCACACCGACCTTCTTCATCTTTATTTCAGCCTTTTCATCCACTGCCCGTGTGATAACAAGAATTGATGGGTTAAGCCCTTTGGCAGTTATTGAGACATAAAGATTGTCAGCATCCGTGGGCAGGAGGGAAATGACGGCCTTTGCACGCTCCACTCCCGCATTCTTCAAAACTTCTTCCTCCGTGGCATCGTCTATCAGGAAAAAATACCCTTTTTCCTCAAATTCAGGCTGTAGATCGTGGTTTATGTCAATGACCACAAATGGAACTCCTTCTTTTTCGAGCCCCTTTACGACTGTTTGCCCGATCCTGCCGTATCCACAAACTATGTAATGGTCTTTTAACTTATTCATTTTCTTCTGTCTCCTGGTTTTTGCAAATACACCTGAAATCTCACCCTCGATGAAAAATTGCCCGAACATTGTAAAAACATAAAAAACCGTCCCAAGTGTGACAATTATCAGAAAACTTGCAAAGATTCTTCCAGACGGTGAGAGAGGGTGAACCTCCCCATACCCTACAGTTGAAATCGTTATTACTGTCATGTAAAAGGAGTCAAGGAGATTCCAGTGTTCAATGAACATAAAACCAAAGGTTCCGGCAAGAATCCAGAAAAGGAGGAGAAAAACACCCTTAAAGCCATTTCTCTTCAACTGCTCCATTTTGTCGAAATACTGCATTTTTAAATTATAATGCGGATTCATTA
Organism: uncultured bacterium; assembly: GCA_964571845.1. Lineage (GTDB taxonomy): Bacteria > Hydrothermota > Hydrothermia > B15-G9 > WFZT01 > WFZT01. The sequence continues at coordinate 8,426 of CAZNDM010000052.1, forward strand.
AATTCTGGGGGGTGAATTTTTGGAAGTAACGGGAGAATCGACATTGATGCGGAAGATGAGGCTCCTGCACTTTCCGTCTGCGCCCGGGCTTCCTGCATCTTCTTTATGAGCATAGATTATGGGAGAAAAACTCCACAGAAAAAATTTTTTAGAATCTGCTGAATGTGAGGTGTTCCCTTTTTGTGTGGTTTTACATTAAAATTTTGGCATGTTTTCTTTAAAATTGAAAAAACTTGAGTATCTTGCAACAAATAGAGGGGACCTGATCACCGAGGAGTTCCTCGTATCGTTTGTGGAGAAGAACAGGAACATCATAAACGAGGAAAACATTGACGGATTAATCGAGATTCTTGAGCTTGATGATCCGTCTTTCAAGGACATAATTTTTGGAGGGAAGACTCCAGAAAAAAAACTTGACTCGTTCTGGCTTGAAAAACTCAGAAACTTCAAGTTATGACAAAGTTTCTCATATCCGCAGGTGAACCTTCAGGAGACCTCCATGCATCGAGGCTTGTCGATGAGATCAGAAAGTTAAAACCAGATGCACAGTTTATTGGTCTTGGGGGACCACGCATGGAAAAAAGTGGCGTGAGACTTCTTTATTCCATTGATGATCTTGATATCGTGGGTTTCCAGGAAGCGATCTTTAAGTATCGTAAGATTAATGATATCCTGAAAAATCTGGTGCGTGCTTCAAGGAATGGTGTTGTGCACGCAATTTTCGTTGACTATCCGGGATTTAATCTGAAACTTGCGAGCAAGTTAAAAACATTTGGAATAAAGACCTTTTATTACATCGTGCCTCAGGTATGGGCATGGGGAAGGTGGAGAGTGGGTCTCCTGAAAAAATACATTGATAAGGCTATTGTTATTCTTCCGTTTGAGGAAAAGTTTTTAAGACTTTATGGAATTGATGCAACTTATGTCGGACATCCCATAATTGATATTGTCAACGAAGACAGAGATATAATTGAACGAGAGGAGGGAAAGGTTCACATCGCCCTACTGCCGGGGTCCAGAAAAGACGAGATAAGAAGGCTTCTCTCTCGTATGATTGAAATCAAGCGGAATATTGAGAGGGAAATCCCGGATTCGGTCTTTCTCCTCTCTCTATTGTTGGACGAAGTGCCTGAATATTTGAGGAACGAGCCGAGATTGAAGATTTTTCATGGCAGAGCGAGAGCCGTGATCAGGGCATCAGATTTCGTTATTGTCGCATCAGGTACTGCAAGTCTCGAGGCTGGACTGCTTGGCAAGCCCATGGTCGTTCTTTACATGCTTGGAGAAATATCGTGGATACTTGCCAATCTGATAGCCCGTGTTCCTTATGCAAGTCTGGTGAATTTGCTTCTCGGAAGAGAGGTTGTCCCTGAAATACTTCAGCACATAGATCCGGAGAAAGTTGCCCGTGAAGTTGTAAGTACTATTAAAAATCGAGAAAAATACAATAAAATTAAAAGAGAGCTCCAGAAACTTCCCGGAATTTTGAAAGGGGGAGGAGCAGCTCGCAGGGCTGCTGAAATTATTGTTAACGAAATTGGGAGGTAAAAATATGGAAATGCTTGAACTCATAAAAAAATTACCGGATGAGATCGAAGAAGCTCTTGATTTCGAACTTCCTGAATACAGTAATGTTGATCACATAATCTTTGGCGGAATGGGTGGATCCGGGATCTCAGGAGACCTCGTGGCTTCTTACTTCTTTGATGCGAAAATTCCTCTTTTTAGCGTTCACGATTACAATCTGCCGGGTTTCGCAGGAGAGAGAACCCTTGTAATTGTCACGAGTTATTCAGGCAACACAGAAGAAGCTCTAAGTATTTACAAGATGGCGCGGGACAGAGGATGTAAGATCCTTGCGATTTCGAGTGACGGAAAACTCAAAGACTCTGCCGAAAGAGACGGTGTCCCTTATGTTAAAATCCCTCAGGGATTCCCACCGAGAACAGCCCTTGGTTGGCTGTTTGTTCCTTCTTTCCTTACTGTTGCCAGAATAGTCACAGGGGACGACAGCACTTTTAGAGAAGAGCTTAAAGAAACCGCCACTTTCCTCCGCTCACTTCAGAAAGATTTTGAGGACATTGATTCACTGGCCCATGACCTTGCAAACAAGTTTTACCTCAGAATTCCCGTTGTTTACAGTTCTTCAAGATTCTATCCCACTATTTTCAGGTGGAAGACTCAGATAAACGAGAATGCCAAGGCTTTCGCCCATGTGGCAGAATTGCCCGAAATGGATCACAACGAGATCACAGGATTGATTGAGCCAGAAGACCTTGTTGAGTACCTCTGGGTGGTTTTCATTGAAGATCGGGATGACAACGAAAGGGTTAAACTCAGAATCAAAGAAACAGAAGATCTGATCAAAGACTCTGTCATGGGCACGACCATTGTCAAAACCGAGGGGGACACCCTTCTTAAGAGGATGTTTTTCACGATTTATCTTGGTGATTATATAAGCTATTTTCTCGAAGTCAACTACAACCAGGATCCCATTTCAATACCGAGGATCGATGAGCTAAAAAGGAGGCTTTCAAAATGAAAGTCGTTATTCCCGTCGCTGGAGCTGGTACAAGGCTCAGACCCCATACTTTAACGACTCCAAAGCCATTATTACCTGTTGCCGGAAAGCCTATCATCGATCACATAATTGAGTCAATTGAAAGTATATCATTTGACACACTCATTCTGGTCACAAGTCCTGACAATGGAGATATTTTTCATCATGTGAAGATGACCTGGAGGGGGAAGTTCGATGTGGTCCGGGCAATTCAAAATGAAAAGCTTGGCCTTGGACATGCCATATTCCAGGCGCGCAATTATTTTGAGCCCGGTGAAGATATTTTCATAATTCTCGGAGATACCATAATTGAAGGTAAATTTGATGACCTTACGGCTCAAAAAACCGATTTCCTCGCCGTCAAAAAAGTGGACGATCCTTCAAACTATGGAATTGTTGAAATTGATGATAAAGGACGGATTGTCTCGCTTGAGGAGAAACCCAAAAATCCAAAGAGTAATCTCGCAATTGTGGGAGTTTATTACATTCACGATGCCCACGCTCTTTTCGAAGCCATTCAATACATCATTGCAAACGACATTAAGACCAAAAATGAATATCAGATAACAGATGCACTCAAAAAAATGGTTGACGACGGCTGGACATTTTACACGAGGGAGATTGAAAACTGGTATGACTGCGGTCGGGTGTCAGAAATCCTGAAAACCAATAGATTCCTTCTCGAAAAAAAGGGAACTACGAAAAGCAAGACACTTAAACTTGAGAACAGCGTCGTCGTCGATCCTGTGTTCATTGACGAAGATGTGAGAATACAAAATTCTATTGTAGGTCCCTATGTCCACATCTCGCCCGGTGTTTCACTCAAAAATGTTATTGTCCAGGACTCTATTCTTCTTGAAGGTGCGAGCGTTGAAGATGCTCATCTCGCAATGTCTATTGTTGGAAAAAATGCAAAGGTGAAGGTGGCACCCCTGAAACTCAATATAGGAGACTACTCGGAGCTGGATATAGAAGGATGAAATTTTACCTTGTTTCAAGTTCTCCCCGACGGGAGCAGATATTAAAAAATGCTGGCTACGAATTTACGACACTCTGTCCGAAAAGTCAGGATCTTACCCAAAAACTCTCCAAATTTGATCCTGTCCAGGTATTAAAGACCGCCCGCAACAAACTTGTGGGTTTTGAAGAAAAAGGTGTTTACCTCGCTGCTGATACCGTCGTGGTTGTTGACGGTCTTCTGTTACCCAAACCGGCGAATGAAAGTGAGGCAATAAAATTCCTGCAACTCCTCTCAGGAAAAGTTCATAAGGTTTATACTGCCTATGTTGTCAGGAAACTTCCCGGCGGCATTGAAATGGGTAAGATTGAGTGTACAGAAGTGAAATTTAAAGAAATGACCCGCCGTGAGATTAACTGGCTGATCAATTCAGATAATCCGTACGATAAAGCAGGTGGATATGCGATCCAGGGAAAAGCCGCAGTTTTTATCGAATGGATTAAAGGAGATTACTTCAATGTGGTTGGTCTTCCAATTTCTTCAGTTTATGAGACGCTAAAGAGCTTTGGAGTGCTTCCGTCTAAATTCGGGCAGATATCCGGATAAACTTCTAATTACGCGAAAGTAAACTTCCCACATGTCATTTTCAAAATTTGGAAGTATGTTCCCATCTTCAAAATTCGGGCCCGAAATTATTTGAAAAACATAGCGCAGACTATCCTCACTCACCGGTACAGAAACTGTTGTATCAATAACGGCTGTATCAAGAATCGTATCCCCGACCTCAAGGATTATAAGCCTGTAGAAGTTAGCGTTTTCTGCCGGTAACCAGCTGAATTCAACGGTGTCACCCCGTTGGGATTGGGTCAAATTGGTTTGAGCTGGAGGCGACACTGTAAGATCCATTCTCTCCTCAAAAGTCTCGATTCGAAGATTAAAAGAGTTTCCAGAAACATTGCCTGTGTAAAATCCAGGACCACCAGATTCAAGGATGTGACCGTTTATCATTACTCTGGCGGAAACAGGTGATGATGAGTATTTTCGCGAAATTTTGACCCTTGCGATGCCACTATCCGCATCAACTTCTGCTGTAACATAATACTTATCCACAATTAACCCCTGGTACTCAACGGTGCAGGCTGTGAACAGAATAGCCAGGAGAGCAAATTTTTTCATTCTCTCAAAAGAATGTAAATTCCTGCGCCAATGATGGTTATCGGGACAGCAAGCTTCCAGATGAATCCTGTGTCATAGAACTGCCCGAGCAATATGACAACACCAATTGTTATCAGAATAGCAGCTCCAACCTTTTCTCTCTTTCGTTTCTCACCTGTCTCATCAGCTTCCACAACTTTCTCCACCGTTCCTTCAGGTGGCTCCTGTGGGATCATGATCCATGCGAGGATGTAAATTATCAGACCCACACCATAGATGAACAGAAGAATCATAAGGAGTCGAACGAGAACCGGATCTATTCCAAAGTATTCAGCAATTCCTCCACAAACACCTGCAATTACCTTTTCTTTTCTCGATCTGTACAGCCTCCTTGTTGCCATATCACCTTCTCCATTTTAAATTTTGGTAAATACTAAACGAAAGGGGGGAGATAATGCAAGAGCTCTTTGAGGTTAAAATTGACGGGAAAAAGATAAAGATCGTTCATGGAGACATAACTGACGAAAAAGTTGATGCTATTGTTAATGCTGCAAACTCAAGGCTTCAGCATGGCGGTGGAGTAGCAGGCGCTATTGTTCGGAAGGGAGGGCGGGTAATTCAGGAAGAGAGCAACAAAATAGGCTATGTTCCCGTGGGTAAAGCGGCGATCACTACAGCTGGCAAATTACCAGCAAAGTATGTTATCCATGCCGTTGGACCTATCTGGGGTGAGGGAGACGAGGATAATAAGTTGAGAAGTGCTGTAAGAAGTGCCCTTGAGATTGCAACTGAAAAAGGTCTGAAGAGTATCTCCATACCAGCTATTTCATCCGGGATTTTCGGTTTTCCCAAACCAAGAGCAACGAAGATCATATTTGATACGGTGGTGGATTTTTTGAAAAACGAAGAGACGACACTACAGGAGGTAAGGTTAACAAACATAGACGAGTATACGAGCAACCTGTTTGTAAAGGTTGCGAAGGAATTTGTGGAGAGAAAGGGATAAAAAAGGGGCGGGGGCGACGCGCCATGGCGCGTCGCCCCCGCCCCTTTTCTTGTTACTATACCTTAGAACTCAGATACGCCTGCGCCACCAGGATATGGGAGAATCTCCGTGGATTCGTCTGTTCTTCTGAATGTTGCACGAGCACCGTCTCCATCAAGGTCGCCTGTGGCGTAGATTGTTATGTCAACCTGTCCGTCCCTCACTGTAACTGCGTTTCTGAAGTTTCCATTAGCATCCATGGATGTCGAGGTGGTGTAACCCAGACCGCCGTGGATTGGACCAGGATTTCCCTGTCTAACTGCATAGCTGTAGTAAACATCACCAGCTGGCTTGAATCCAATCAGGTTAAAGCTCTCGTTTTCCCTTGGGTTTCTCCATGCGTGCTTCCTTGGACCAACTGTGTTAGGATTGGATGCGCAGAGGACATAAACACCATGCTCACCGGCAAATGCCTCTTCAGCTGTTGCGATTGCGCCGATGTTTGTCTTTGCCTCTGCTGTCTTTGCTCTCAACTGAAACTTTCTGTACTGAGGAATTGCAATGGCTGCCAGAATTGCTATGATGGCAACCACAATCATGAGCTCCACCAATGTAAAGCCCTTGTCCTTTTTTGTTATCCGTCTCATACCTTTAACCTCCTTTTTAAAGATCTTTTATTTTCTTCACTTTAATAATCAGCAATTTTTCTGCCAAACTCTTCGGACTCGAAAAATCCCCTTATTTCTTGAAGGTTTGAGCTCTAAAACCTGTCATCTGTATTGTAATTTCCAACCGGTACACCCTCCTATTGCAATTTGCAATGAGAGGGGTGATTTGAAAGGATAATAAGCGGTACCCTGCTATACACGAAAAGCCATCCTGCCAACGATGTGGGAACTTCACATGTTGACATCCCGCCGTGAAATAACTCATCGATCTTTTCGCCTGCGATGCTGGAGAGACTCATCCACCACCTCTCCTCCCGCTTGCGGAAGTCTTCTCATACCCCCTCCCGCTATGCAGGAGAGGTACATACAAACTCCCCTCCCACCAAGTGAAAGGATCATTCCCAACTCCCCTCCCGCTTTGCGGGAGGGGATTAAGGGGAGGGCAAGAAGAGCTCCTCTGCTTCTCCCTGTCAAATCAGCTCTTTTTGCCCCCTCCTTAATCCTCCCCCACAGTGCTAAACGCACTGCGGGGGAGTGGTTGGAATTTCTCTCGCAAAGTGGGGGGAGAGGTTTGTCGAGACCACTCTCACAATGTCACTGCACTTGGATAGAAATAGTTGAAAAGTGAACTTCTTCTCTCACTTTGCAAAAATATCAACAACCTCTTTTCCAACTCGTGAGAAGGTCCACCTACAAACTTCCCCCCACGAAGTGTAAAGAATCACTTACAATCTCTCCCCACAGTACTAAAAACTTCAGGGGAATTAAAAATTTATACACCTCTTTTTCCCAAAGGAAATTTTTTCGAACAGATTCTCCATTCATATTGACACAGAGGGTGTAGT
>CAZNDM010000053.1:0-22696 GCA_964571845.1 uncultured bacterium
CCTTCTTCGAACATCTCCCTCACCTTTCGGGAGACACTCTCTTTGACCTTCTCCCCTCTCGCAGGGGAAATCCTCTTCAAACTCTTCTCCCACTTTGTGGGGAATTTCCCCTGAATCTCTTCCTTCACCTTGTGAGGGAGATATTCCTTAAACTCTTCCATCACTTTGTGAGAAAGAGCCTTTTCAGACTTCTCCCCCACTTTGTGAGGGAGACTCCTTCAGACTCCTCCCCCGCTATGTGGGGGAGACCCTTTCAAACTCCTCCCCCGCTAAGTGGGGGAGGAATAAGGAGGGGGCAAAAAGGGCAGATCTGACAGAGGAGAGCGTGTTAGAGTTTCATCGCCCCCTTCAATCTCCTCCCGCTTGCGGAAAGGGGAGATTGTCGGTGAATCTTCTCGCAAGCAGGAGATGAAAATTAAAAGAGTCTTTCCGCAAAGTGAAAGGGGAAGCAATTACTAATATTTTTAGAACACCCCCGGTGAAGGGTTGAATTTTTTTGCGTGGTTGATTTATCATTATACAACGATGGGTTCCTCGAGGTTTTATTATCGATTTTACTTCTATCCCCTCAATGAGAGGGGATAGGGGAACCCGTCCACACTTCTGAAAAGTAAATCCCCATCCCTTCTCAAAAAGAGAAAAAGAGGAGAGGTGGGGATTTTTTATTTTTAGGAGGTTTAAAAATGGTGATAGTACTAAAAAAGGGCGCCGGGCACAGAGAGATTGAGAAAGTAAAAGGTGTGGTTGAAGACATGGGCTTCAAAGTCCATGTCTCTGTCGGTGAAGAACGCACGATCATCGGAATCATTGGAGATGAACGAAAGCTGGCAAGAGAGAGAGTTGAAAGCCTCGAATGCGTCGAGAATGTTATCACAATCCTGAAACCCTTCAAACTCGCAGCACGAGAAATGAAACCGGAAGGTACGATCGTTGAAGTAAGGGGCGAGAAGATTGGTAACGGAAACTTTTTTGTTATTGCAGGTCCCTGTTCTGTTGAATCCTACGATCAGGTAATGGAGATAGCTCACTTTGTGAAAGAGCACGGAGCAAGAGCTCTTCGTGGAGGGGCATTTAAGCCGAGAACATCCCCGTACTCATTCCAGGGACTCGGTGTCAAAGGGCTCGAGTATCTTAAGGAGGCAGGTGAAAGGTACAATCTGCCTGTTGTAACTGAAGTAATGAACACAGAACTTGTGCCGCTCGTTGCCGAGTATGCTGATATTCTTCAAATTGGTGCGAGAAATATGCAAAACTTTGCGCTATTAAAAGCCGTTGGCAAAACACACAAACCGGTTTTGCTGAAGCGTGGATTAATGGCAAAAATAGAGGAATTTCTTCTTGCCGCCGAATACATTCTGGCAGAAGGCAACCCAAATGTTATCCTTTGTGAAAGGGGAATACGAACATTTGAAACTTACACTCGAAACACTCTGGACCTCTCAGCTGTTCCCTTAATAAAGCAGTTGAGTCACCTGCCAATAATTGTTGATCCGTCTCATGCCACCGGTAAAAGGGAGCTTGTTCCCCCACTTGCAAGAGCTTCGCTCGCCGTGGGTGCAGACGGCATCATGGTCGAAGTTCACATGAACCCGGAAGAGGCGCTCTCCGACGGCAGACAGACCCTCGATTTCCACCAGTTTGCAGAAATGATGGAGGATCTCAAAGAAATTGGCGAAGTGCTTGGAAAGAAAATAGTTCCTGAAAAAGCGAGCGTTTCGATAAATTAAAATGTGCCTTAGAGGAAGAATTCAGGTTGTCCCCGACAAATCAATCAGCCACAGGGCAGTAATCCTTTCAGCTATTGCCGAAGGAGAGAGTTTTATAAAAAACCTATCCCCATCGGTAGATGTAAAAAGGACCCTGAACGCAATAAAACTGCTTGGTGCTAATGTAAAGAAGTATAAAGATGGATTAAAAATCAGAGGCGGTTTTATCAGGGAGCCTGAGAAACCCATTTACTGTGGAAATTCTGGCACTACGACGAGACTCATGATGGGCGCGCTTTCTGGCTACAGTCTTTTCGGTGTCTTCTATGGGGATAATTCACTCTCAAAAAGACCCATGAAAAGGGTTACAGATCCTCTCAGACTCATGGGAGCACGCATCACAGGGCGCGAAGATGCCAGTCTCCTTCCCATTGCGATTTCCGGTGGAAATTTAAAAGGAATAAAGTACGAGCTGCCGGTTGCTTCTGCACAGGTGAAATCTGCAATTTTGCTTGCAGGTTTAAATGCCGATGGTGTTACAACTGTTATCGAACCGTTAAAGACAAGGGACCACACGGAGAGGATGCTTTCAAATATGGGAGCACACATAGAAGTTTCTCAAAATACAATCAGTATAAAAAAATCCCGGCTAACTGCCTGCGAATTTGAGGTTCCCGGGGATTTTTCCGCGGCGGCATTTCTTATAACCCTTGGGGTTTTACATCCTGACGCCGATTTTATCATTGAAAATGTCAATCTCAATGTGACCAGGACAGGCTTTCTTAAGATACTCGAGAGCATGGGATGTCATATCGATGTTTCTATCTGGGAAAAAGATCCGGAACCCGTAGGAGAGATCCATGTGAAAAGTTGCAGGGATCTCAAAGGCACGGTCGTGAGCGGAGAGATTGTTCCATCTGCAATTGATGAGCTTCCACTTCTTGCCATTCTCGGTATTTTTGCCGAGGGTGTAACGATCCTGAGAGATGCGAGAGAATTACGATTTAAAGAAAGTGATAGAATTTCATCAATAGTTGTCGAGCTGAGAAAACTTGGAGTTAAGATCCAGGAATTGGACGACGGCTTTGTCGTTGAAAATTCAAAAATTACAGGTAATGCGGTTCTCAATTCCCACGGTGATCATCGTATTGCAATGGCACTTGAGGTGCTCAGACAGGTCTCAGGTGCAGATTTTAAAATCGTGGGGACAGAATGGGTCAGGATATCTTTTCCAGATTTTTACATGAAACTTGAGGAGTTGAGGAAGTGCTGAGGTTTGGTTTACTCGGAAGGTCTCTCGAGCACAGCTTTTCAAAGACGCTTTTTGAGTGTCTTGCAAAAAAATATCCTCTAAGTTACGAAAATTTCAGCGTTGAGCCAGATAAAATTGGGGATTTCTTCGTCTTCGCGAAAAACAACCTGAATGGGTTTAATATAACGGTTCCTTATAAGCTCAAGCCCTTTGAATACCCTGAAATTTTTGGTTTCTCAGAAGAATCAGAAAAAATCGGCGCTGTAAACACCGTCGTTGTTAAAAAAGATAGGCTTATGGCACACAACACGGATCATGTGGGCTTTATCGTTCCTTTAAAAAATAGGAGCTTTAAATCGGCGCTTGTGTTTGGTGCTGGCGGGGCTGCAAGAGCAGTGATTTACGCGCTTCGAAATATTCGAGTCTATGTTTTCAACAGAACAAGAGACAAAGCCAGAGAGTTGGTAAACAGATTCCCTCATGTGGTGCCCGTGGAAGAGCCCGGGGAGGTTATCAGAGATGTAGATTTAATCGTGAATGCGACATCCATAGGACTGCATAACGAGAGGTTTTATATGCTTGATCCATACAGGGAGATGAATTTTTCAGGAAAGCTGTTTTATGACCTGATTTACAATCCTCCCATGACGGATTTTTTGAAAATTGGGCTTAAAGGTGGGGCGGAGATTATAAATGGTATTTACATGCTGATCTTTCAGGCGGTTGAAAACATAAAAATATGGCTGGGGAGAGATTTAACAGAGGAGGTTATAAGATGCTCAAAATCCTTACTGCAGGAGAGTCGCACGGCAGGTATCTCGTGGGAATTTTAGAAGGTATGCCAGCGGGTATCGAGATAAGCGAAGGTTACATCGAAGAATTTCTTACAAGACGCCGCGGGGGATACGGCAGAGGTAGAAGGATGAACTTTGAAAAAGATAGATTTTCAATAGTTGGGGGTGTTATCAGAGGAAAGACGACAGGGGCTCCGTTTGCAATTTTAATGGAAAATTCAGGTGCACGGGATCTCGACAGGGAGCCACCGAGAAGGGTTCCGAGACCGGGACATGCAGACTTTGCCGGAGCTTTGAAATATGGATTTCTTGACGATTTTGTGCCTGTTATTGAGAGGAGCAGTGCCCGTGAAACAGCGGTAAGGACGGCTCTGCTTTCGCTTACGCACAAATTTTTGATGGACCTTGGCATCAGGGTTGCGGGGTTTACAAAGGCTATAGGGCACATAAGGATTTCAGATGTTCCCGAATCATACGATGAAATTGTTGGTGGGAGGAATAATTCAATATTTTACTTCCCTGATCCCTGTCTTGACGAGGAGGCAAGAAAACTCGTTGACAGGGTTCAGAACCAGGGAGACACGCTGGGTGGAATTTTTGAGGTGAGAGTTTTTGGAGTCCTTCCAGGGCTTGGAAGTTATGTTGATCCTTTCAGAAAACTTGATGGACGGATTGCCCAGGTAATCATGAGTCTGAATGGTGTTAAAGCCGTTGAGGTAGGGGAGGGAATAGAAATATCGCAGAAGCCCGGGACCGAGGCAGTGGATGAATTTGTTTCAAGAGGTGGCATCAGAAGGGTTACAAATCGGGCAGGCGGTATTGAGGGTGGCATGACCAATGGAGAAATGATTGTGGTGAGGGGATACATGAAGCCGATATCAACGATGAGAAACAGGAGAAGAAGCTTTGATCTTCAGACTCTTGAGGAGAAGCCAGCCCCATACATCAGATCAGATACAGTTGTTGTCCCTGCTGCGTCTGTTATAGCCGAGACGCTCGTTTCCTATGTGATAGCAGATGCCATACTCGAGAAATTTGGTGGAGATACACTCGAAGATGTGAAAAAGAACATTAATGTTTACAGGGAACGGATAAGAAAATTTTTACAAGACTCACATTTTTAGAATTTTTTCAATAATCGCCTCGCCCATTTCCACAGTGCTGGCGTTTCCTCCAAGATCTCTGGTACGGGTTTTCCCTTCCTTGAGCACAAGTTCAACTGATTTGCGGATTTTTTGAGCTGCTTCAACTTCACCCATCCAGTCGAGCATCAGTGCTCCTGCGAGAATTATTGCAATTGGATTTGCAATGTTTTTTCCGGCAATGTCGGGCGCACTACCATGAACGGCTTCAAAAACTGCAACTTCATCCCCGATATTGGCGCCAGGGGCAAGGCCAAGTCCCCCCACGAGGCCAGCAGCCAGATCCGAGAATATGTCTCCGTACAGGTTCTCTGTCAGCAGAATGTCGAATTGCGATGGATTCATGACGAGCTGCATTGCGGCATTATCAACGATGAGTTCGTTGTATTCAATCTCAGGATGTTTGATGGCTTCTTCTCTCACGGTTTTCAAAAACAGACCATCTGAGAGTTTCATAATATTTGCTTTGTGCACAGCGGTAACCTTTTTTCTGTTCCATCTTTTTGCGATTGAGAATGCGAATCGGGCAATTCTCTTGGACGCCCGTTCAGTGATGATTTTCAGGCTTTCAACCACTCCCGGGACTACGATGTGTTCGAGTCCGGAGTAAAGGTCTTCGGTATTTTCTCTAACAATTATGATGTCTATGTCGTTAAACGGAGTTTTAATACCGGGAAATTTTTTAATAGGTCTGAGATTGGCATAAAGGTCGAGGGATTTTCTAATTCTGAGATTAACACTCTGAAAACCACCACCCACAGGTGTTGTAAGAGGACCTTTGAGGGCTACCCTGTTTTTTCTGATAGATGCGAGAACCCTGTCAGGAAGTGGATCTCCGTATTCACAGAGAGCCGATTCTCCGGCAAGGACCTCTTCCCATTTTATTTTTATTCCTGTAGCCTCAATAACCTTTACAGCCACATTTGTGATCTCGGGACCGATTCCATCACCTGGAATTAGTGTTACTGTATATGACATTTTTGCCTCCGTTTTTAGGTTAAATATAAGCTGCGGGGTTCCTTATGACAACAGGGATCTGGCCGGGGAGTGAAGATTTTTGGGTGAGGGTGTTCGAAAAGATTTCACACACTTCCTCTTTAATTTTGGGGGGATTAAGGGGAGGGCAGCAAAAGCACTACTTGCTATTCTCTGTCAGATCGGCTCGTTTGCCCCCTCCTTAATCCTCCCCCACTTCGTGGGGGAGGGGTTGTGTTACATTGCAAGAGAGGATGTTCAATTAAGGCATGTAGAGGTAACCTACCCTCTTCCACCTCCTCCGCTTGTGGGAAAGATCACCTGCAAACACCCCTCCCACGGAGTGGGAGGGGATTAAGGGGAGGGCAATAAAAGCACTACTTGCTACTCTCTGTCAGCTCGGCTCTTTCAACCCCTCCTCAATCCTCCCCCACAGTGCTAAACGCACTGCGGGGGAGGGGTTTAAAATGGAAATTAATCCCCTGTCCAGCGCCAATGCACTGCAGAGGAGAGCTTGATGATCCCCCACCACTCAATGTCAACGCACTGAGGGAAAGGAACGGGTATTTATCCTGCATTAAGCTATTGGATTAAAAAATTGCATTTCTATTCTTCATGACAAATCCCCCGGTCAACCCCTGTCCACTCGTTTGAGATTTATGAAATTTCATTTTATAATGAAACCTCATCATGGGCATTTTTCTTTTGTTTCTGCTGATAACTGTCAGCGGCTCTCAATTCGATCTGAAACTTGCGCGGGTCAAATACAGGGGTGGTGGAGACTGGTATAACGATCCCGATGTGCTCCCAAACCTTGCCAGATACATTAATGAGCACACAAATATGAGAGTAGATCCAAAAGAGTATGTTGTAACCTTTGATAACCCGGAGCTCTACAGGTTCCCATTTTTGTATCTAACCGGTCATGGCAACATAAAACTCTCGGACGAAGAGGTAAAAAACCTGAGAAGATACCTCGAAAACGGAGGATTCCTTTATATTGATGACGATTACGGTCTCGATAAATACATAAGGAGGGAGTTAAAAAAGGTGTTTCCCGACAGAGAGCTTGTGGAGATACCCTTTGATCATCCGATTTACCATGTTTTTTACGAATTCAAAAAGGGGCTGCCGAAGATACACGAACATTACAAGGGGCCACCTCACGGCTACGGCATATTTGTAAAGGGGAGGCTTGCGGTTTTCTATACATTTAACACCAACATTTCTGATGGGTGGACTCCGAGACACAAAGACCCACCTGTCAAAAGGCAGCAGGCGTTCAACATGGGCACGAATATTGTGCTTTATTCGGTATTATATTAAAATAACCAAAAATAACGGAGGTTGAAGAGTATGGCTGGACATTCCAAGTGGGCTCAGATTAAACACAAAAAAGCCAAAGTTGATGCCCAGAGGGGCAAAATATTTACGAAATTGATTAGGGAAATAATGGTCGCTGCAAGAATGGGGGGTGGCGATCCGGATCACAATCCCCGCCTGAGACTCGCCATTGACAGAGCCAAGAGTTATAACATGCCCATGGAAAACATTGAAAGGGCGATTAAAAAAGGAACAGGAGAGCTTGAAGGGGTTAAATACGAAAATGCCATCTTTGAAGGTTATGGTCCAGGCGGAGTTGCCATCCTCGTTGTGGCACTTACAGATAATAAAAACCGGACAACAGGGGAAATAAGACACCTTTTTAGCAAACATGGTGGGAATCTCGGTAGCCCGGGAAGTGTGGCATGGCAGTTCAAAGAAAGGGGCTTTATTGTGATTGATAAGGCCGCAGCCGATGAAGATACAGTCCTTGAAATAGCCCTTGAAGCAGGAGCTGAGGATGTCGTAACAGGGGAAGATTCCTATGAGGTGTACACTGATCCAAAAGAATTTGAAAATGTAAAGAAGGCATTTGAGGAGAGGGGAATTCCACTATCTCAGGCTGAGATAACTATGTTTCCTCAATCAACTGTAAAACTTGGAGAAAAGGACGCGGAAAAGGTTTTGAAACTCATAAACGCCCTCGAAGAGCACGACGATGTTCAGCATGTTTATGCCAATTTTGACATACCGGACGAGATACTCCAGAAAGTGGCGTAATGAAGATAATGGGGGTTGACCCGTCCCTGAACAATACAGGGTTTGCCGTAATTGACGAAAATTATACGCTTCTTGACAGTGGGGTTGTAAAGCCTGCGGGAAGTACTCTCGAGGACAGGCTATTTGAAATATTCGAGAAGTTGACCGAAAAGATTAAGGAGTGGCAGCCCGACTACTTTGTGATGGAAGACACTTTTTACCACAGGAATCCGGATACTGCCATAAAACTTGGGGCAGTTAAGGGAGTTTGCCTCCTTGCAGCACGCAGGAGAGGGGTAAACATCATTACCCTTTCACCCACAACAGTGAAGTTATCAATCACGGGTGACGGCAGGGCAAACAAGGAAAAAGTTGCATTTATGGTAAACAAAATATTAAAATTAGATGTCCGTTTTCCATCGCATATAAGCGATGCTATTGCCTGTGCCGTAGCTGCCGTTCATAAACTTCGAAAAGATGCTTTATTCTATAAAAGGTAAATTAATAGTTAAAAGGCCTTTTGCTTGTGTGCTGAGGGTTTCCATGGAGAACGGCAGTTATATGGACTTTGAACTCACGATTCCCCTTTCTACTTATGAAAAATTAGGGGAAGAAGGGGATGAGGAAAAGCTCTATGTTTTCCCCGCTATCGTTAAAGGAGACCTTGTCTTTTATGGATTTAAAACAGAAGAAGATAGGCTCCTCTTCAGCAGATTGATAAAACTCATTGGCATTGGTCCCTCCCTCGCCCTCAGACTGCTCTCCGGTATGAACGCAGAGGAGCTCCTCGCTGCCATATCCGGGGAGGATGTTAAAACTCTCGCAAGTATCAAAGGAGTGGGTAAAAAAAGAGCCGAAAGGCTCATTTTCGAACTAAAGGGGAAGTTGCCTGAATTTGAAACTGAGGAGAAGAAAGAGCTCAAGAGCGTTGAAGAGCAGGCAATCGATGCACTCGTTGCTCTTGGTTTAAAACCAAAAGAGGCTGAGAGTGCTGTCAAAAAGGTCCTCGTGTCCTCTCCCGATCTATCGATTGAAGAAGTTATCAAACAGGCCCTCTCGCAGATAAAATGAGAATAACGGATCCCAATTACATAGATAAGAGTGAATTAGAATTTGATGTCACTCTCAGACCGAGAAAATTTGACGAGTTTATTGGTCAGAAAAAGATTGTGGAAAACCTCAGGGTGTTTGTTCAGGCCGCTTTAAAACGGGGGGAGGCACTTGACCATGTCCTCTTTTACGGACCTCCAGGGCTCGGGAAAACCACCCTCGCTTACATCCTGTCCCATGAACTTGGGGTAAACATAAAAACAACATCCGGTCCAATAATAGAGAGACCCGCTGATCTCGCTGGTATAATCACAAATTTGAACGAAGGGGACATCCTGTTCATTGACGAGATCCACAGGTTACCGCGCACTGTTGAAGAGTACCTCTACTCAGCAATGGAGGACTTCAGGATCGACATTGTAATAGACAAAGGACCTTCTGCCCAATCAATTAAACTATCACTTCCACCCTTCACCCTTGTAGGGGCAACCACCCGTGCGGGGATGATTACATCACCCCTGTTTGCCCGCTTCGGGATATCCATGAGGCTGGACTATTATGATTTTGAGGAAATCCGGAGCATCGTGATACGCTCTGCAAGAATCATGGGGGTCAGTATCACCCCGGAGGGGGCAAGTGAAATTGCCAAGAGGTCAAGGGGCACACCAAGAATAGCCAATAGACTCCTGAGACGAGTTAGAGACTTTGCAGAAGTTAAGGGGGATGGCACAATTGATATAAAAATCGCTAAGTATGCCCTGGATATGCTCGAAGTGGATGAGGAGGGGCTCGATGATATGGACAAAAGAATACTCAAAGCCATTATTGAAAAATTTAATGGGGGCCCTGTGGGAATTAAAACACTGTCCATATCTGTGGGGGAGGATATTGAAACAATAGAAGAAGTATATGAGCCTTACCTAATCCGGAAGGGATTTATCAAGAGGACTCCGAGGGGTAGAGTGGCGACTGCGAAAGCCTACGAGCACATGAAACTATTCGGTAATGTGAATTCGCTTTTTTAAAAATAGAAAGGAGGTTCGTATGCCCTATAAAAAGATTACTGTGGATGATTTATACCGATTCAAATTTGTATCCGACCCCCAGATATCTCCTGATGGGAAAAGGATCATCTTTGTCGTCGCCTCCCCTCACAAATTTGAGGGAGGAAAAGAGGGCTACATATCCAACCTGTGGATGGCAGACCTCACAACCAACGAGGTTTACCAGTTCACTTATGGGAAAGGGGTCGATTTTAATCCTCGCTGGTCCAGAGATGGCAAGTATATCCTTTTCCTCTCCAACAGAGACGATCTGAAAAGGGGTCCTCAGGTCTATATCATCCCTTCCCACGGCGGCGAGGCAAAAAGATTAACCAACTTCAAACATGGCGTTAAAAACCCAGATTGGTCCCCAAGAAGCAATAAAATCCTCTTTATTGCCTCTCCGGAAGAGGATGAAAGAAAAAGAGAATATGATGTAAAAGTTGTCAACCGACTCTTTTACAAACTCGACGGACAGGGCGTGTTTCCGCCAACAAGGTTTCACCTCTTCTACACAACTATCAAAGGTGGAAGAGAAAAACAGGTAACAAGTGGCAACTACGATGTCGAAATCGCAGCATGGTCCCCCGACGGTAAAAACATCGCGTTTGTTTCCAATATTGAAAGGGATCAGGACTATACTTTTGAAAGAAATATTTACATGATTACCTGGAAAGGGGGCAAACCCCAGAAGGTGGCTAATTCAAGAGGGTTCATAACCTCCCTTTCATGGTCTCCTGATGGCAAAAAACTTGCATTTGTTTCCTCTACGATGAAAAAGGGATTTGCCACCAACTGGGGAATTTGGATCTACGATGTCGAGGAAGGCAAAAAACAGTACCTTACAGATGGCATTGACATATCGGTTGGAAATGTCATAAACAGCGATGTGAGATTTGCAGAAACAGCCCCCACACTCCAGTGGTCAGGGGATTCGAGAAAGATCTTTTTCCTTACAACTGACGGTCCCAATACTTATGTAATGGAAATTGATATTGAAACAAAGGAAATGAAAAAAGTGATCTTCGGCGATCGGGTTATTGACAACTTCTCCGTTGACAGCTCGGGCAGAATCTTCGCATTTGCCGCAATGGATCCCACAATGCCAAAGGAGATTTATGTTGCAGAAGGAGATGAGGAAAGAAAAATAACTGACTTTAACGCTGATTTTATTGAAGAGCTTCTATTATCTCACCCTGAGAGGTTTACATTTAAGGCATCCGATGGAAAGGAGATCGAAGGGTGGTTGATGAAACCGCCTGACTTTGATGCGTCAAAAAAATACCCTGTTATCGTAGAAATTCATGGTGGTCCCCGGACAGCTTACGGTAATGCGTTCATGCATGAATTTCAGGTACTCGCCGCACGAGGATTCATCGTTGCATTTATCAATCCTCGAGGCAGTGCTGGTTACGGAGAAGAATTTGCCTTCGAAATTGTCAAAAACTATGGCGATAGAGATTACAAAGACATCATGGAAATGGTCGAGTATCTATCCAATCTTCCTTATGTGGATCAGGAAAAATTTGGCGTTACCGGAGGCTCCTACGGTGGATATATGACCAACTGGATCGTAACACACACAGACCGATTTAAAGCCGCAGTAACCCAGAGGTCCATTTCAAATTTCATTTCATTTTTTGGAACTTCAGACATTGGATTTATGTTTACTCCCGAGGAGATAGGCGGCACTCCCTGGCGGAGACACAGAAAATACATGGAAAAATCGCCGCTCTTTTATGTTAATTATGTAAACACACCTCTTCTGATCATCCACGCTGAGAACGACCTTAGATGCCCCATAGGACAGGCAGAAGAGTTTTACACTGCCCTGAAATATCTTAAAAAAGAGGTAGAATTTGTCAGGTATCCCGGTGAAACGCACGAACTTTCAAGGAGCGGGAGACCTGACCACAGGGTTGACAGACTGGAAAGAATTGCAGGCTGGTTTGAAAAATATCTAAAATAGGAGGAAGTATGAGGTTCCCAACAGAACGGGAAGGACTCGGGTGGATGACCATACCCGAGATGATAAAGCGTAGCGCCACCGTGTATAAGGACGAAATAGCCTTGCAAATGAGGAGGGGAAAAGGATGGGTCAAGTTCACCTACGGTGAGATGTTCGACCGGATTAAAAGAACAGCCGCCTACATAAAAGATAGGGGCCTGCAAAAGGGTGATAAGGTTTCTGTTCTTGGTGAAAATAGACCTGAATGGGCAATTTCATACCTCGCCGCTGCCTGGGCTGGTGCAACCATTGTCCCTATCGACGCAAGACTCAGCGTCTCTGAAATGAGACACATTATGGACGACGCTGAAGTTAAACTCCTGATCGCATCGAAAAACTTCAAAGACGATATTCTTGAAATCAAAGACGACATACCTTCCCTCGAAACTGTTGTCTGTATGGATGAAGACGAAACATGTGACAACCTTCCTTCAATCTGGGAAACCTACGAACCGCTTGAAGAAATGCCCGATGTCACACTCGATGACCTCGCTGTCATTCTGTACACCTCGGGCACCACGGGCACTTCAAAAGGGGTGATGTTGACCCAGAAAAACATCATGTCCAATGTTGACAGCATTTACCAGCTTATTTATTACGGACCCGGTGACACATTCTTTTCGATCCTGCCACTACACCATGTTTTTGAGGCAACTGCAGGATTTCTGACACCTCTCTATGGCGGTGCAAGAATTGTTTACGCCCGCTCACTTAAGCCCAATGAAATGAGAGAGGACATGTATGCTACGAAACCGACCGTGTTTCTTGTTGTACCACTACTCCTTGAAAAAATCGTCAATGCGATCCACAGAGAGCTCAGGAAGGCATCCAGTGTTAAAAAGGGCCTTTTTAAGGGCCTCAAAGGTATTTCCAGACTAACAGGCAAAAAAGGGAGAGAAATTCTCTTTAAGTCCATTCGTGAAAAAACCGGAATGGGAAATGCGAGGTACATCATATCAGGTGGCGCTGCCCTGCCAGAATGGGTGTCCAAGGAGATGGAAGAACTCGGGTTCCCCATTCTCCAGGGTTATGGACTCTCTGAGACAGCGCCGGTTCTCACTGTCAACCCTCCATGTTGTCCACGCAATAAATCAGTCGGACTCCCCATTCCCCATGTTGAGATCAAGATCCTTGATCCCAATGAGGAAGGTGTCGGCGAAATTGCTGCCAAAGGACCAAATGTTATGCCCGGTTACTACAAAAAACCTGAAGAGACGAAGAAGGTATTCACTCCTGATGGATGGTTCAAAACAGGAGACCTTGGCTATCTTGACAAAGACGGCTACCTTTACATAACTGGCAGAGCAAAATCCGTTATAGTCACAAGGGGTGGGAAAAATATTTATCCCGAAGAGGTCGAAGGAGTTCTCTCCCAGTCTCCGTACATTGAGGAAATCCTCGTGCTCCAGGGGATAAATCCCAAAACGGGTACAGAAGAAATCCAGGCTATTGTGTATCCGAACTATGACAATGTGGATAAATACTTTAAGGACAAGGGAATTGAGAGTCCCACAGAGGACGATGTTTATAATTTGATCAAGCAGGAGATAGACGAGTACTCAAAACAGCTGGCAGACTACAAGAGACCCAAGAGATTCGTTCTCCGGGACGAGCCATTCCCCAAGACAACGACCAATAAGATCAAAAGATACTTATTCGAAAAGAAGGCAATGGAACTTTAGGAAGATAAAGATTCGAAAAGCCCCCTTCTTTTGTTATAATGGAAGGGGGCTTTTTATGTATTTTCTACTTTTCCTTGCCACAAAGTGGAAGGGAAAGTGAATTTTCGCATGCGGGAGGGGGGTGTGAGGAATCCCGCGAGCGTGAGGGGAGATGTGGGTAAAACCTCTCCCTATATGGATGAGGAGACTGCGGGTTAACTCATCCCACAATGAGGGAAGGAAGTTAGTGGGTGAACCCTCTCACTTCGCGGGAAGGGGATTCACTTTTTATTCTTTCATCGACGCACAATATCATTGTGGAGTAGAATCCATCTATCTCCTTCCCTGGAGTGCGTTAGCACTGTGGGATAGATATTCCCCTTAAACCCCTCCCCCGCAAAGCTTTGCTTTGTGGGGGAGATCCCTATTCCAACTCCTCCCCCGCGCCGCAAGGCGGCGTGGGGGAGATCCCTATTCTAACCCCTCCCCCGCGCCGCAAGGCGGCGTGGGGGAGGATAAAGGAGGGGGCAAAAAGAGCAAATTTGACAGAGAAAAAGCGAATGGGGCTTTCGTTGCCCTCCCCTCAATCCCCTCCCGCAAGCGGGAGGGGAGGTGTGGGTGACCCCCGCAAGTGGGAGGGGGATTGTGGGTGAATCCTTTCGTAAGTGGGAAGTGCGGGTGAAATCTTCCACTTTGTGGGAGGGGAGATGCGGATAAGCTTTTCGCTACTTCGATCAGTCAGGAGTCTGCAAAATTATCTGCTGTACACAAGCTTTAAATTCGAAATCAGACCCGTTGGATGACCATTTATCACAGAGTACTCGATTTTCAGATTTTTTAACTTCGGTACCAGCTTTATTCCAATCTCCTCGAGTGTTGAGAAATCAGTATAACTTATACCTCCAAAGACACCAAATACTCTGTTTTCCCATCTAAACCCAGCCTTAACTCCTTCATACAGAGCCGCATCGTGAAATAATTCTCCAAACAGCCAGCCATTTCCAACAGGTTTTGCAACTCCGAACTTAAATCTCGTGGGCAATCGGTATGACTGTGTTATAAGTGAAATGGAATCCGATACAGCGAGATCAGCACCATCAAGCTGCATTGAGCCGCCGAGATTTGTTATAACCGCAGCAACCCGTAAGTTTCCAATATCCTCCAGCACAGCAGTGCCACCAGCATCAAGAGCAACGGTTCTCGCTGACTCATGATAGATGTACTCTGTTATCACTTTCCCGGAAACTCCCATAGTGAACCAGCTCGAAAGTTTTGAAATAATGGAAAATCCGAGTGCAGATCCTCCGATGGAATAAAACAATCCTGTTCCCTCCGGGCGTTCCTCTGTCGTGATCTCAATTTTTCCCGAGTTATAGCCAAGAGCATAGACCCCGAAAGCCAGATATTTTCTTGTAATCAAAAGACCGAAGCTGCCAAAAACCACACCGGGCTGGATCCCCGTATATGTGGCAGCAAAGCTGTAATTCTCGGCAGTTGCTGACGCAGGATTGTACCACATATAAGCCGCATCCCCGGGAAGGGCTGCACACTTGGCAGGTGTCTCGTCTATCTTCAAAAATCTTGCCACCCTGGTGCCTATTTTGTCAAAGGCAAAAACATTTGAAACCACAATAATTGCTAATATCCACCTCATCTCTCACCTCACAATGCCGAATTTCCCTTTTTTCTTCCTGCCATCTGGGGTTTCAATCACATAAAAATAGAGCCCGTAAGAGACATCCATCCCTGATCTATTTTTTAGATTCCAGACAGCCTCTCCACCGCCATTGTGTATTATAACCGCGACAGGCTCACCTGTTACTGTGTAAATCCTTATTGTGGCAACAGGCGGAAGATTCCTGAAATGAATTTCACTGCCAAAACCTGCTCTGACCACAAGTGGGTTTGGATAAACAGTAACATTTGCAAGTGGGTCGTCGAGAGGAGTTATACTTGCTGAATGGGCTACGATTTCGAAAGCAACCCCGCTGCGGAGGGGTTTGTATAATTTGATGTAAAAGGTATCTCCCTCCTGTGGAGGGGTGGCATCAGGTGGATTCAGTGTCCTGACAAACACTCTGAGAGAATCGTTGCCATGTCTTGATACAAGCCCAATCTGGTCCGGTAAAAGATTCCTGTAATGTGGATCTTCAACCCACGCATTTCCACCCGGTATCAAACTCCAACCTGTGTCAGAGACCCTTGGTGGCGATGCTATACCACCAAGATAGACAGGATCAACCACATAAATCGTGTCTGCCTCAACCGTATCACTTCCAAATACAGCATAGCCCCTGATGGGTATCCAGTAACTCGTATCAACCTGCACAAAAGGAAGGTCATTTCTGAACGAATTTGGTCTCAGAACCATGGCATTACTCCCCGTTGAATCAACGACAAAAAAGGCGTCTCCGTAACCGGTATGCAGTGCTTCCCCTCTCCCACGATCCTCGACAAACCAGTCAAATCCGACCTCCGGATTTGACCATCCCGTCTCCATAAAGCCTTCAGGGGAATTGGTGATCACAAGTCTGAATCCATTGATAAGTGGGCTTTGGAGAAGATTGCCCGTATCAGGTATTTCTCCGGCAAAGATAGTATCTGAAAGGAAGGTATCCGATTTATGACCAAAAAATACCGAGTCTTCAGAGCATCTCAGAAGGAATGTATCCTCTTCAATACTGTCAGGATCAACGATCTGTGCGTTAACTTCCCCCGTTGTAGGCGCGCCAACACTTCTGATCTCCAGATTTCCTGGCACATAACCCGCGGGTCGAGCAAAGAATTTCACTCTCACCATATTTGCCCCTCTTCTTGACTCCAGTGAGGGGGCAAGCGAGTCTGGATTCTGGTTTCCCTTATCGTAAGCTGTAACAGTGTAATAGTATGTGTGACCCGGAATCACCGTTGTATCATCGTAAACATATTTCACCCCAAAATCTCCGCCAAGTGACTGATAGGGCCATGCTGGATCCACTCCTTTGATACCGTCAATACGATCAAAGATTGCAAGGGGTACATAGTTTACCACATTACCATTTTCGTCGGTTATCGGCTTACCCCATGTAAGTCCTCCGTCTTCTGATCTGTAAACTTTGTAGCCTTCAAAGTCCAGTTCACCTGTAAAGGGATCGGGAGTCGTTTCCGATGGAGAGGCTTCCCAGTATAGTCTGATTCTGTCTTTTAGAACAACATACCTTAAATTTGGTGGTGGAGGTGCCGAAGGTCCCTGAAACTCAAACTGATTCATTTTAAAAGCTGTCCGTGCATTTGAGAACAGCTCAGATGTGTCATTTCCTGCAGTTACAAAAATGGCAAACTCTTTTCTTTCGCCTGGAGAGAGGTCAAAAGGACCAGCTGCCAGAATGGCATTGTACGCTGCAGCTGAATCCGGTGGAGTATCGTCTATCCTGTAGTTAGATCCATGGAAGTAGTTGCGTGCCAGTGAAAATGTCGTGTCTGATGTTATTACCGCCCAGTAAACAGAGTCGTCAACAGGTGAGAATGTCCTTGTAAACCAGTGAAAATCAGTTATACCCAGTGAATCCGGGGTCCTCAAGACCCCCACACCCATAAGTCCCACAGATTCCCATGGTGAGAGTGGCTCACCGTCTGCATCCTGATAGTAAAGAAAATCATTTTGCCCATAAGGTTGCCACAGATCTTCGAAATAAAGAATATCCTCGAAATCAAAGTCAACTCTGAAGGCAACAAACAGTCCCACATGGAGATTGTGAAGTGTGGAGTCCCCTGTGTTTTCAATAAAAATCCTGTAAAAAAGAATGTCTTCGGCGTAATATCGCCCGTATCCATAGGTGAGCTGTTCGATTCGGATACCAAACCTTCCTCCGTCGTTGTAGGAGGCGTAAATGTCTCTATCAGAGGTGAATTCACCGTAAACAGTATCTCCAGTTGATGGGTTGACTCTGTAAGGTCCGGGCCACATCCCACCTGGCCATGTGGATGAATCATCGCTCGCTGAGAGCCATGGAATACCTATTGCGCTCCGATTCCCGGGATTGAAATTTTCTTCAGGTTCCCAGTCTGTACTGAAGTGCACGAGTGGATTGGCAACTGTTAATACATCCCCGTCCTTAGCCACGATGAGATGCAAACCGTAGCAGTATTGGTGAACGAACGGGGCATTTCTTGGCCAGTGTAACGAGGGAGTTACAAACATTGGCGTGGTTGATAGAATTCCCCAGTTTGTAACCGTCGCAGAGATCTGCCCCACATCTTCAACGCCAATAGCGGCGTGGTCAAGTGTCTGAGATAGAATCAAAACTGCAAAAATCAGTTTAACCATCGTCTAAAACTCCCATCTTACGCCTATTTTCCATCTTCGCGGAGGTCCCACATGGGCGGGATTGTGAGCCATGTCAGGTGAAAGCCAGGCGACCTCCGAAGGCCCGGGATCAAAGGGATCTCCTGTCCGCGGATGAACATAAAGTACATTGCGATAATTCAGCAGATTAAAAATCTCACCTGTCAGTATCAGGTTCCTGAATCTCTTTTCCACCTTCAGTGTCCAGTCAAGTGTTGCTGGCATTCTCGCCGAATTTGGAGGTGCTACCACGCCTGTCCCAAGATCCGGTGTATAGGGCAGTCCACTCGCAAATTCAACGAGATTTAAAAAGTTCATGCCTCTGTATTCCCCGCTCAAAGTCAGTTTAAGGGTGTGTCTCCTGTCGTAGTCAAGCGGATACTCCCTCATCTCTTCTGGAAGCCCCATATAGGCGTCGTAGAACGCTCGAAGAGGAAAGGATCTATTGCCGAGTGCTACCTGATACATGTATCCCAGTCTCCACTTTAAACTGCCTGTGTTCCAGGAAGCATCAATTTCAAATCCCCTTATTGTGGCAAAGTCTCCGTTGTAATAGTAGTTATAATCGTAAGGAAAGTTCAAAATGTGACGCGTGGTTAAGAGATCCCAGACATCCTTTGCAAAGAGGGTGAGATCAAATCTGAAAAGTTCGGTCAAAAACTTAATGCCTACCTCGTATGAAACGGTTCGCTCCGGTTTAAGAAAAGGATTTCCTATCAGGACAAGTGTTTTTGGCATATCTTCCGGGTGGTCTCTGTACTGGAAGTTTCTATAAAGTGCATCCATCGGTGGTGTTTTTACAAACCTTCCGTAGGATAGATGAAAAACGACTCTGTCCGTTACAGGATAGGCGAGTCCTATTCTTGGCGATACATAAACCCTTGTGGGTACTTTGACGATCCGGGACCCCGGGACTTCCATATCCTTCCAGAAACTGACACCTGGAGAGACCCCCTCTGCCCTGAATCCAAGATTGAGGAAAAATCCCGGATACTCAATTTTGTCCTGGACATAAAGTGCAAACTGTGTTGGAGACACATCATAAATACTCATGTGCCCTTCGCCAATATAACCAAACAGGTAGAATCTCTCCCATTCTTTGACCTGAAACCTGTGTTTCTGAAGCTCAATACCGGTGCTCAGCTCGTGATGCCCAACCTGAAAAATTCCCTTAATGTGTCCATAAAAACTACTGTAGCGGTCTTTTCTGTAAACCGGTGCCTGTCCGGCGATGTAAAATTCTGCCCACTCGTCTGTCCTCGGATCCTCATAGGTCCAGGGCAGAGAATCCTCATTAAATCCACGAAAATTGTCCCCAATTTTCATTCCAAAAACAGTTTTTAAAGTGATGTTGTTTGCAAGAAGGGTGCTGAGATTTAGTGAGAATCTTGCAAATTTTTTTCTGTAAACGGGATAACCTTCGGGTCTGTATTTCCACCTGTGACTGTAATTTTTCCCATCCTTGTATGAGATCTCAAAGGGGAATTCGCATCTGAAAGAAGCTGTTGAAAACCCGAGTTTCCCCTCGATCCCCTGACTGAATCTATATCCGAATGGAAGATACGAGTTTTCTCTTTCCCTTATGAAAGTTACGCCCCAGAAACTCCTTCTGTTTTTTCTTCCGATTCTGAGTTTTAAAGATGGAGTGAAAGTTGAGCTCGGTGGATCATACAGGGATTTTCCGGTAGAATCCCGCAGGAAATCATAGGCATCGGGAGCAAATGCGTCTTTTCTTCTATAGGGCGAGTTTAGAGAAACTCCGTAAATGAAGGGGGTTTTGATGGAAAGCGCAAAATTGAATCCATATTTTGAAGGTTCCCATGTGGTAGCAGATACGACACCTGAGAGAGCAGCTCCAAAATTGGCTGAAAAACTTCCTGCAAATACCGAGATCTGATTGAGTGCCCAGGGATCTATCTCTGCCGCGTTCCCGCCTCGCAGAGGATCTGTAACCGGCATTGCATCAACATAGAAGGCAATGTCGTCGGATCTACCACCTCTGAGATGCCATTCCTCAAAGCTCCCTTTTGTAAAACCGGCAATGGTTTTCAGAACCTCGTCGGAAGGTATGTCAGTCAGCGATGACTGGATGTGAAGGTTTGTCTCCTTCCATGTAACATACTTCTCCATTTCGAGGCTGCGGGCTTTAACCACGATCTCTTTTAATTTAATTGTTGCAGGCTTGAGTTTAATTTTTATAAAGGTTGTTTTTCCCGGGTCAACTCTGAGATTTTCTATTTTTACAGGCTGGTATCCGAGGTAATTGACCTTGAGGGTGTAGGTGCCTGGTGGTATGTTCAGGAGGAAGAAGGATCCATCTTCTGCAGTGTATGTGCCCGTGGATAGGGAAGGTATGAATACAGCTGCAGCTTCGACGGGGTTACCTTTTTCGTCGTAAACGGTACCGGAGATTTTTCCGGTTGTGGCAGAGAAAAGGTTGTGGGCGCTCGCCCAGAGGGCGAGCGCCCACAACCATCTGTATCCTCTCATTTGACAATCACAATCCTGTCTGATCTTGTGTCAACCCTGATTACATATACTCCAGAATTCAGTTGCAATGGAAGACTCAATCTCTCTCCTCTGAAAATCCGATTGAGCACCCTTCTACCCGTAATGTCGAATATTTTCAAATCGTGGATCCCGGCTTGAAGACCTGAAATATTCAAGTTTCCATGACTGTACATTATCTCAGGCTGAACAGCTGTGTTTTCACTGATGCCGACGAGGGGCGAGCTATAGGCAACGATTCCATCCACGAGTGTGGATGCTGATCCAGAGAAAATGAATGTATAAAAACCTACATAACCGGCTGTTATGCTACCCGTATTATCCTGAATGGGACATCCGGGAAGCAGGTTGCCATCGAAATAGACCCAAATCTGATTGTTGTTGTAAACGAGTTTGAATCTGTGCCAGCTTGAGGTTGATGGGAGCTGAAAATCCCCGTTTGACGCTGTCCAGACATGGATAACATTGGGCATAAAAGATGTGTCGTGATGTGCAACTCTTATTCTTCCGTCAGAATCAAAGTCAGCTATGAGCGAGTAGTAGCTACCTGTTACAGGGTCAACAAAAAACACAAGTCCGTTGTATGGTCCCATGGCAGGTGTTACCTGGGTGTAGATCCATGCTTCGACAGTGAGAGAATCTGAGAACACATAATCTTCCGCGTAAGCTATTCCTGAAGGGGATCCTCCTGCTTGAAGGACGAGGCCGACCCAGCCGTCTCCTTCTGGCGTGGTTGAATCCTGAACAACGACCATGGAATCTTCAGGGGTTAGCGTGGAATCAATCTGATGGAAGTATGACACCCAGTTGAGAGATTTTTGTCCATTTGTAAAGGACTCTTGTAATACAGGGGTCTGGGTAATAAACACCAACAATAATGCCAGCATATCATTACCTCCGTATTTTTGCGAGAAATTATAATGTTTCGACTCAGGGTTGAAAAGAGCCCATTTTTACTATTGTGCTCTGTAAAATGTGTTAAATAGCGATCTTACATGGGATCCATTGTAAAGTTTCTCTCTGTTACATCCTCGATGCATTTGATGTAACATGGGACACCTTTGCATTCGAAATCTTCTTTAATGGATTTTGCCATCTTTTTTGGGTCTCCTGATACTTTGATCTGAACATCTTTCAGGATTGCCTGTTTTTCAACGCTTTCGCATACAGGTCGATGGGTTACGATAATAATTTCCTGGAGTCCCCATTTCTTTTTCAATTTGTGGGCATCCCAAACATCCCTGACGCCGACTCTGTCGGCATAAATTATCACAACACTGTTTCTGTAATTATAGATCTTTTTGCGCTTAAATTTCGGCAGGTGAACAAATATCTCCATGCTAATAATATTAAAAAATCATCCCTCCGGGGTCAAGAAGTTAAAAGCGGGTCGCATTTGTGGGTAAAAGTCGGGTGAATTAAGGAAAGAAATGAGAGTGGATTTAAAAATTCTGATTGCTTTTCAGGTTACTTTTAAATTGGTCTGCTGTGGAAATGGTTAACTTCCGCTCTTTTGCCCCCTCCTTTATCCTCCCCCACGCCGCCTTGCGGCGCGGGGGAGGGGTTGGAATAGAGGTCTCCCCCACAAAGCAAAGCTTTGCGGGGGAGGGGTTTGCAGTGTTTAAGCGAGAGACTATAACACTTCTATTTACATGATCGGCAATTGTTACCTGCATTCACTCCCTTCACAGGAAGATTCATCTTCTACCTTCCTTTCGCTTGTACAAATCTACACCCATCCCTATCCTGCCTGTAGAAATCCAACCCATAATCCTGACTTCCACGAAGTTGTGGATCAACCCGCATCTCTCCTCCCCAAAGTGTGAGAATTCACCCACACCTCCTGCTTGTGAAAGAATTCACTCACAATGTCCCTCCCACTTGTGGGGGTCACCCACACCTCCCCTCCCGCTTGCGGGAGGGGATTGAGGGGAGGGCAGCAAAAGCCCCATTTGCTTTTCTCTGTCAAATTTGCGTTTTTTGCCCCCTCCTTTATCCTCCCCCACGCCGCCTTGCGGCGCGGGGGAGGGGTTGGAATAGGGATCTCCCCCACAAAGCAAAGCTTTGCGGGGGAGGGGTTTAAGGGGAATATCTATCCCACAGTGCTAACGCACTCCAGGGAAGGAGATAGATGGATTCTACTCCACAATG
>CAZNDM010000054.1:0-23303 GCA_964571845.1 uncultured bacterium
CAACGACACCTCCTCTCGCATGCGATGTTCATTACTACTATCTCCTTCCGCTTTCCGTGAGAAGAATACCTACCGCTCCCTCCCACTTCTGTGTTGGTATCATCTATCACCTTCTTTTCCGCTTGTGTGAGGGTCCATCCACAAACTCCCCTCCCGCTTGCGGGAGGGGATTGAGGGGAGGGCAATAAACCACTCACTGCTCTCCACCATCAGATCTGCCCTTTTGCCCCCTCCTTTATCCTCCCCCACAAAGCTCTGCTTTGTGGGGGAGGGGTTTGTGAGCGTCTTCCTGGAAAACGCCTATCTCGCAGGGTAGAAAATTGATGAAAACTCCTAACAACATTATTTTACTTCGAGAATGTAAGTGGATGGGAGGTGGTAAAGGGAGGGCAATAAACCACTCACTGCTCTCCCCCATCAGATCTGCCCCTTTTGCCCCCTCCTTCATCCTCCCCCCAAACCTCTTCAGGGTTTGGGGGAGGGGTATGTAGAAAAGCTCTCTCACATCATTATCATGTGCGGGAGGTTAAAGTAAAATTCTCTCAAAACATAATAATGCACGGGAGGAATTTGAAAAAAATCCTCAAATACAACACCATCATGTACGGAAAGAAAAATCCCTCACAGCGTAATCATGTACAGGAGGGGATAAAGATAAATTTACATGCTGCGGGAGTAGATAGCATTGAACACATTCTCGCTGAAAAATTGGAACAGGGAAAATCCATTTAACGCAGGTGAAGAAATGAAGGTTTGCGGTTAAAATAGAAGAGTGGCGACAAATTCAAAGATTAGCTGGGGAGACATTAGTTTCCACTCGTTCCAGATCGCAATAATCTCCGGAGTCTTAGTCTCATTCCATTATGATCCGGGAAAAGCCTTTGAATCGCTTGAGATTTTGTCCGGTATTGTACCCTTTGGAGAGCTTTTCCGCAGGATCCACTATTTTTCGTCACAGATATTTCTACTCTCTCTGATCTTCCACAAGATCGAGTACCTGAAGTACAGTTCGAGATACAATAAATCGAGGTGGACAAAGGAAGTTCTTTCAGTATTCCCACTTGCCCTCCTTTTAATGTTTACAGGCTATGTACTAAGGGGCAGTAAAGAGGGACTTTTTGCGCTCAATGTTGCAAAAAACCTGCTAAAGTCAATTCCCTTTGCAGGTGATTTTCTCGGACAGGCTATCTTTGGCGACAGTTTATTCAATGTTTTTTTAAACCACGCTGTAACCTTTGCAATTCCAATGTTCTACCTTTTTTACTGGCATGTAAGGCTCATTTATCCAGATTATACTAAATTTTTACTTGTTTTCGCCCTAACTCTGATTCTGTCACTGATCTTCTATCCCTCGATCGGGCATCCTGCCGGTTATCCTCTTGATCCGGTTAAAGGACCGTGGTTTTTTCTTGGTGTGCAGGAACTCGTTTATCTCCTGCCACCTGTATTGGGAGGAATCGTGTATCCGTTGATTTTGCTGTTCTCGCTCGCTTTTTATCCCAGATCGAAGTACTGGAGACTGATTTTCTGGTCGAGTTTACTGTTTTATCTAATCCTGAGTTTTGTTGCAGGGTTTTTGAGGGGTGAGGGGTGGCAGATCAGTATATAGCGATGACCTTATTCTTTCCTGCTTCTTTTGCCCGTAGCAGGGCATTATCTGCCCGATCAAGTATATCTTCGGGTCTCTTGTCCGTTGGTCTCATGGATGTTACACCAATGCTGATCGTTGGTCTTATCACATTTTTACCAACTTTAACAACGAGATTTGAGTTGACGAGTTCCTGAATCCTTTCTGCAAGATCAAGGGCACCGCTGATAGTCGTTCCCGGAGCTATTATGATAAATTCCTCACCTCCTATCCTGCCGAAAATATCGTGGCCCCTGATCCTGTTTCTCACAATGTCGCCGAATGTTTTTAATACTTTATCACCCACAAGATGCCCATAATTGTCGTTTATTTTCTTAAAGTTGTCGAAATCTATGTAGAGAAGAGATAGAACATCGTGCTGGCGTCTGCTCCTGTTCATCTCTTCTTCCAGTCGTTTCAGCACATATTCACGGGTAAATGCACCGGTGAGAGGATCTATGGCAACAAGCTCCTTCAACCTGCCAAGGAGGGAGAGTACCCGTTCCACATCTTTGTCTGTTCTGATCTCAAATGATTTGAGGAGTTCATCAAATTCTTCGATTTTGTACATTGAAAGGTATTCGAGGAGAGCTGATATAGATTCGAACTTTTTGCTCACCGTGTACTTAAAGCTCTCAATCGTTATAAAGAGGATGACCATGATGGAAAGGATGTAAATGAGAACCATGCTTCCAAAGAAATTTCTCAGCCCTTTGAGTGCATCTTCGATATTCATCATGTTTTTGAAAATCACATAGACTTTGTAATTGGGAGGATAGACAGGTGATAATGTTAAATGCGGGGTTCTGTGACCATCAGGTTTTGTGGAGAAAAATATCATGTTTCTAATTGTTGAAGGCATTTCCATGTACAGTGTTGGGATGAGGGCTTTGCCGAGAACGATTCCTTCATCTCCTGTTACCCTCACTCCAAGCAAATAGACATCAGACGGATCGAGCGTATCAAGGACCATGTAAAGGTAAAAATAACTGGTTCTGATGGGCAAATTTGAGTAATGATCTCGAATTGCGGATACGAGATACAGGGTATCAAAGACTGAAGCATAGCTGCCGTATATCTGAGCAGAATTTGTTTTGAAATTGAATTTTCCAAGAATGTCAAAATACTCATTCAAAATGGGATCTAAAATAAATTTTTCAAGTCTTGCACCGTCCTCCGGCGCGAGCATCAGTACTTTATTGATATTATCTTTCTCACCTGAAAAGAACGAAAGGAGAGACTCAGTAAGGTACTGAGCCTCTCGATTTTTAATGTCCCGCGAGATCTTTTTGTTCGTATAGTAAGAAAGTCCCAGGAATATGATCAGGAGGAAAAAGAATCCTCCGATCACGGGGATGATAAGTTTTTGATAGAGTCTTTCCATCAAATCATTTACTCTTCATCTTTCACAAAACCCATCCTTTTTTGTTCCATACCGTGTATTTTGATCTCGCCAAATCTTTCTTCATACTTTCTGATGTTGTCTTCGAGAGCTTTCAAAAATAGTTTTGCATGCTGGGGTGTCATAATAACTCTTGAGACCACCTTTGCTTTTGGAAGACCGGGCATCATCCTTGCAAAATCAAGGATAATTTCAGAAGGTGAATGGGTAATCAAAACGAGATTTGAGTACTCTCCTTTTCCTTTTTCTTCGTCAATATCGATCTGAATCTGTTGCTGTTGTTGCATCTTTCCTTCCTCCTTTTTTGTTTTATTTTTAAAAAATGCTAACATTATCGAGCTCCTCCATAAGATCCGATGGGATCTCGATCTCAACTGCCCGGAGATTATCCATCAACTGATCCACAGAATTTGCCCCGATGATGGGACTCGTAATGTAGGGCTTGTGGAGAAGCCATGCCAGTGAAACCTGAGCAGGTGTTGCACCCAATTTTTCTGCTACCTCAATAACTTTTTCTAATATTCGAAAGCCTCTATCGTTAAAGTACCTCTGCTGGATCGTGGAGGCACGCACAGACGACGGTAACTCTTTATTTCTGCGGTATTTGCCCGTTAAAAATCCTGCCGCAAGGGGGGAGTACGGAATAACGCCCATTCCGTACTCAAGCACCACGGGCAAAACATCTTTTTCAAATTCTTCTCTGTCCACAAGATTATACCTTGGCTGAGTTGATACAAACTTTTCATAGTTTTTTAATTCGCTAATAAGCATGGCTTCTTTTATCATCCAGCCTCTGTAATTTGAGACACCAATGTAAAGAATTTTGCCCTCACGAATCAGGTCATCGAGTGTTCTCAGGGTTTCCTCAATAGGAGTGGAATTATCGGGCCAGTGCAATTGATAAAGATCTATCACATCCGTTTTCAACCTCCTGAGACTGTCCTCAACTGCCCATCTTATGTGGTAACGGGAGAGACCTTCACCGTTGGGTCCATCCCACATCCTACCCCTGACTTTTGTCGCTATCACAACCTCTTTTCTGATACCACGACTCTTTACCCAGTCTCCAATTATCTCCTCTGCAACACCACCGGGGTTCCCTTCGACCCATCTGGAGTAAACATCGGCAGTGTCAATAAAGTTACCGCCTGCCTCAAAATACGCATCCAGAATTTTAAAGGCCTGCTCTCTATCTGCAGTCCAGCCAAACTGCATTGTTCCAAGGCAGATTGGAGAAACTTTAAGCCCTGTCTTTCCGAGATTTCTAACTTTTTCTCTTAAGTCCATATATTGCCTCCAGTTTTTTTATAAGCTTCTTACTGTCTTTTCCGAGTATCAATGTAACATTGACAATTGAATCATGATCCAGATGGAAGTACAACCTGTTTATTTTCAGAACCTGAGCAACTGCCCTGGCATTGCTCAGGTTTTCTTCATCCAATCTTTCAACAATGTATGTGACAGCTATTGTATCACTTGCCTTTCCACTGTACACAACATCAAAGTTCAGTCTTTCAAATAGCTCTGTTATGTATTTTAAAACTGAATCACTTTTTTCACCAGTCGCATCGAGAATCTCAATATGGATATTTTGGTTCTCTATATCGCTCTTGAGTTTAATTTTCCGTGCATTCATTGTGGTAGTTATGGAAATTACTATCGTCAACGCCATCAATGAAAACACTATGATTATCAATACAGCAAATACCTTCTTCATGTAACCTTTTTTAACTTCTCGCTGTTCTCTGGAAATTTTTTCAAACCGACAGAAAATCTCACATGGACATACCCATTCGAGACCGATACTACCTCACCGAATCCGAAATAACTGTGGTAAACATTATCGCCTCTTTTCAGTTTTTGACCAGATTCTTGGTGAATTTTTCTCTCTCCATTGATTTCAAGAGCATCTTCAGGTATCTCATTGATAAACCTTGACGGTTCAAGGATCATACCGGGTCTGATTGACCTCCGCCTTGCAAATGTCAGGATCACCCTTTCCTTTGCCCTTGTCAATGCCACATGGAAAAGCCTTCTTTCTTCTTCAAGCTCGTACTCGTTTCCAAAGCTCGATACATGTGGAAAAACCTGCTCTTCAAGTCCGGTAATTATCACCACTGGAAATTCCAGACCTTTAGCATTGTGAACAGTCATAAGTGTAACTCTATTTTCCTGATTCTCCCATTCGTCCACTTCAGACAACAGGGGAACAGTTGCAATGTAGTTCTCAACAGTAGGTTCAGGGGTTTCCTCAACAAACCTCTGGATCGAACCAAGCAGAGAATCTATGTTCTCGTACCTGCTCTCAAGCTCGAATACCCTATCGCCATAAAGGGATGATAAATATCCCCTGTAATCAATTGCTATTAAAAGTTCTCTTACAACTTCATAAACATCGTGTCTTTCCGAATATCTTTTCATCGACTGGATCAGGTTGTAAAAGTCCTTTAGTCTCTCGCGGGCGTTACTTCTTATCCCTCCAAAATTTTCCGCAAATTGTAGGGCTTCATAAACCGGGATGTTGTTTCTCCTCGCAAAATCTACGAGAAATTCCACCGTCTTCTTGCCTATACCGCGGGGCGGAATGTTGATGATCCTGAGCAGTGAAACCTCGTCACTGGGATTCACGAGAACCTTAAGGTAGGCAAGTATGTCCTTTATCTCTTTTCTGTCGTAGAATCTCTGTCCACCCACTATGGTGTAAGGAATATTGTAATGGGTCAGAACCTGCTCAAAGGGTCTTGATTGTGCATTCGTCCTATAAAGGATGACGAAGTCCCTGTAAGATCTGTGTTGAGTGTAAATAAATTCCACGACCTTTTCTGCCTCCACAATTTCATCCGGGGTTTCAATCAGTTTGATCTTTTCACCTTCAGGGTTCTCTGTCCACAGTGTTTTTCCTCTTCTGTAGCGGTTCCTCGAAATAACACCCGTGGCTGCCTTTAAAATAACCTTTGTTGACCTGTAGTTCTGTTCAAGCCTGATGATTTTCGCATCCGGAAAATCTTTCTCAAAATCAAGAATATTCCGAATATCCGCCCCTCTGAACCCGTAGATGGATTGATCTTCATCACCAACCGCAAATATGTTTCTATGTTTCGAAGCAAGATGAACGAGGATTTTATACTGGGATCTGTTGGTATCCTGATACTCGTCCACATGAATGTAATGGAACTTGTCAGCGTAATAGTCTCGAACCTCAGGGTGTTTTTCAAAAAGTTCTATTGTCAGAAGTAGAAGATCGTCAAAGTCCAGTGCGTTGTTCTCCTTTTTCGCCTTCTCATATTTTTCAATCAACTCCATCTCGTATGGATCCTCCGGGATGTATGCCTTGTTCTTGTAGGCAGAAATTTTTGAAACAAATCGCTGGGGTTTTATCCTTTCATCTTCAATAAGTGACCTTAGTAGATTTTTCTGGTCGGTTCTATCATAGATAGAAAAATTTGAGCTGTAGCCCACGAGATTTGCATGTCTTCTCAGGATTCTTGAGCACAGGGAATGGAATGTTCCGATCCACATGGGAGAGACATCGGCACCTATCAGAGCCTCAATCCTTTCTTTCATCTCCTTTGCCGCTTTATTCGTAAAGGTAGCTGCAAATATGTTGAAGGGAGAAACACCTTTCACACCGATAAGATAAGCAATTCTGTGGGTCAGAACGCGGGTCTTCCCGGAACCGGCTCCGGCAATGACGAGGACAGGACCTTCAGTGGAAAGAACCGCCTCTCTCTGCCCGGGATTTAAATTCTCAAGGAGTTTTTCCTCGCTGATTTTCTTGAGATCAAACATCGTTTCTCACAATAGATTTGATAAAATACTCCGCCGCCTTGTACGAACTCCTCACAAGGGGAGCCGACGCGACATACTTGAAACCCATTTGAAGACCAATTTTCTCGTACTCTTTAAATTCATCAGGTGGGACAAATCTCGCAACAGGATAGTGTCTTGGAGTGGGTCTGAGATACTGTCCAAGAGTGAGAAAATCCACATTCACCTTTCTCAGATCTGACATGGTCTCGAGTATCTCCTCATGTGTCTCGCCAAGTCCGAGCATAATGCTTGATTTTGTATAGATCCCCGAATCCTTCTCCTTAACCTGTCTCAAAACCTCAAGGGACCGTTCATAGGAAAATCTCCAGTCACGGACAGCCGGGGTTAACCGTCTCACTGTTTCCACATTATGACCAATAACATCAGGTCTCGCGTTTACGACCTTCTCAAGGTTTTCGTCAGTATAGTCAGGGATCAGAACCTCGATGAGTGCATCAGGGGCATGATGTCTGATCATCTCAATAGTCTTTGCAAAATGACCAGCGCCTCCGTCCGGGAGATCGTCCCTGTTAACTGAAGTCAGCACCACATAGTCAAGTCCCATTTCTTTCACTGCAAGGGCAGCTCTGAGAGGTTCGTCCTCTTCAACAAATCCATGGGGATTACCCGTTTTTGTGGCACAGAACTTACACGACCTTGTGCAAAGGTCTCCGAGTATCATTATCGTAGCAGTGCCACTCCCCCAGCATTCACCGAGATTTGGACACCTTGCCTCTTCACATACAGTGTGCAGGTTATAATGCCTCAATATGGACTTTACCTCCGGGAACTCGCCTGAACCCGGAAGCTTAACCTTTAACCATTCTGGCTTTCTCTGCATTTTTATACACTCCTTTTATATGATAATCTTTGCCTCAACCTGTATAAAGGAGGGGGGCAATTTCGTTTATTTAAAGACTGTTTCAGAGGCTTTTATCCTGCTCTTCTCCCATTTAGCTACAATATTTTTGACAAGCTGGCTCTTTACCTTCTGTATATCCACTTCATAACCCAGTATCTGTTTCATGGAAATCGTTCCCTTGTCCCGCAGACCACAGGCAACAATATAATTGAAATAAGCCATGTCAGTATTCACATTAAGAGCAAATCCATGGTAAACCACACTATCTGTTAATGCCATCCCAACAGCTGCGATCTTTTTATCGTTTACCCAGACACCGATGTACCTGTCATCCCTAACCGCTTCAATTCCATATTCTTTGAGTACCTCAATAATGGCATCCTCAACGAGATAAACGAACTTTCTCAGATTGCCGATGTGCCCTCTGAGTTTGAAAATGGTGTATCCCACGATCTGGCCCGGTCCATGATAGGTAACATCACCGCCTCTATCAACTATAAAAAAATCAACCCCTCTTTTTCTGTACTCCTCCGGTGAGAATTTTAAATTTCTGCTATCTCCGTGTTTACCGGTTGTTATAACATGCGGGTGCTCCACGAGAATGAGTGTATCCTCAATGAGATCCTTTTTCCTTTTCTCCGCAAGTTGATGCTGGAGCTCCCAGACTTCTCCATAGGGAGCCAGCCCAAGATCCAGCACTTTTACCATGTCTGTCTGACTCGATACACCAGTTCCGTCTTGTCGTGAGGTTTAACATCAACAACAAACTCAACAGTGTACGCGTCTTTTAACTTCGGCGGATGCGTTGATTGAACGACTTCCCAGAATCCATAAAAGTGATCAACAACATGCACCGTCACAGGAGTGTCCTTGAAGTTCGACACAACTACCTTTATGTCTTCTTCCTTTTCTTTTTCAGAGAGCTTGAACCTCTTTAAAATCGTCCTCTTTGCCTTTATGTCAAAGGCAACCCCGATATTGAGGTTGACTTCCTTATCCACAGGTGTGTGTTTTATTCTATCCTCACCGAGAAATTCCTTGCTTCCATCCTCAGATTCTTTAAAAATTCTGACAATCCCCTCAGGTAACGGGACACCCGGGCCGGTTGTTCTGGAATTTTTGAATTTCAAAATTATCTGCACATCCTCTCCCCTGCCCTCGTACTGGAAAACTTTTTCGTATTTAACGCGCGTATCTTTAAGAAAGTTTACCTGCTTTCTTTCATTGTTTCTCAGAGTGGTCAAAAAGTTGAGGGTGTACACATGGTATTCGAAAGACTTACCAACAGAAACCGGTGGAGCTGCTTCTGGCGCAGCCGTTGCTTTCATCATTCCCCTGTAAACCTCTCTCTGACCCACACGCTTTATCTTGCCCGCTATCAGCTTGACCTTCGCATTTTCAAATGTCGCGCCACTGCGATTATCGATGGAAACCCATCCACTGAAATCAAGGGAATCACCTCTCAGGATACCAACATACTCCGCTTCCCACCTCATGCCTCCTGTGAGATAT
Source organism: uncultured bacterium (assembly GCA_964571845.1). GTDB lineage: Bacteria > Hydrothermota > Hydrothermia > B15-G9 > WFZT01 > WFZT01. The sequence goes on from CAZNDM010000054.1 coordinate 9,214, forward strand.
GTGATCTTTGCATCCTTTTCACCTTCCACCTGTGAAACCGTCCTCACCTTTAAAATTGGCTCTGTAACAAGGTCCGCCGGCTGGGAATTGAAATTCACCTGAACAATATGATCCCTTCTGATCACCGTTAACCGCGATTGCTGCTGAAGATACACCGAACTATCATCAAAATGGATCAGCTTGCCCGAAAGAACTGTACCGCTTTTTAAAACCAGATCTATCACCTTTCCTTTCATTTTCTCAAGCAATCTGTCCACAGACACGAGATCGTAATCGTAGTTTTCTTCGAGAATATTGACATCGGGAATCTCAATTCTGACACTGGAAGCATCAATTTTCTCCGGCACATTTGGAATTTTTATCCAACCAGTATCAGCCGGTACCCACACTTTTCTTGTCTCATTGACAACTGCAATACCCTCATTGTAAATTGTGATCACCGGTTCACCATAAAGAAAAGTTGTAATTGCCAGAAGTACAATAATGTTCCTCATTTTCTTACCTCCTCTAAAGCTCTCTCCTTCCCTGGAGGGCTTCTTTTAAAGTCAATGCATCAGAAAACGAGAGGTCTATCCCGGTCGGGAGACCCCTTGCTATCCTCGTAACCCTGACATCGAGATCTTTTAATCTCTCCTTTATGTAAATTGAAGTTGTATCCCCTTCAATGGTTGGAGAAAGGGCGAGGATCACTTCCTTTATACCCTCCCTTTTTATTCTCTCAACAAGGTCTTCTATGTACAGGTCCTCGGGTGTAACCCCGTGAAGTGGTGAGATTACGCCTCCCAGAACATGATACCTCCCATCGAAATAGCCTGATTTTTCAATTAAAAATACATCCTGGGGCCTTTCAACGACGCAGACGACCTCACCATTTCGTGCCGGATCCGTACATATCGGGCAGGGATCAACATCTGTTATCACATGACAGTTGGAGCAAAAAGTCAGGCTGTCTCTTGCATCCTGTAACACTTCGATCATGCTCTGGAGTTGATCCGGCCTTTTGAGCAGATGAAAGGCTATCCTCTCTGCGGATCTTTCACCAATTCCCGGGAGTTTCTTCAATGAATCTATGAGCTTACGAAGGGATAAGGGGACCCACATCACCGATGTCTCCGCCAAATTCTCCAAGAATCCTTTTCATCTCTTCAGCAGCGACTTCCTGAGATTTCCTTTTTGCCTCATTTAACGCGGAAATTAAAAGATCGTGCAGCATCTTTTTATCCTTCAAAAGCTCATCGTCAAACTCAATATCTATCACATTCTGCTGCCCATCCATTACGACCCTGACCATTCCCCCACCCACTTCTGCTGTTACTCTCTTATCTTTCAGGACCTTCTGCAATTCATCCAGTTTGGACTTAACAAGGAAGAGATTTTTCAGCGTTTCCGCAAATTTAAACATCCTTGATCACCTCCAGGTCAAACTTCTCAATAAGTTTTTGCAAATTCGGTGACTCCCCGGCTTCCTTTTTCGGGACTTCACCTACCTTAACATCGAGACTGAACCTCTTTTTAAACTCGTCATACAATGTAAATTTAATCTTGTTTTCGTGCCTCAAAACGAGGTCTTTTTCAAATTCGTCCTCAACCGTAATATCAATGGTTCCACCGTTTACCTTCAGGAGTGATTTTTCAATAATTACTGTTACAAATGGGAGATTCTCTCTCAAAACCTGAAGAACCTTTTCCTCATCAATTCCTTTGACCTCAGGCTTCTCCTCCACCTCTTTTGACTCTTTGCTCTCCCCTTCTTCTCTGAGAACATCTTTCAGCCTTTCCCTGAAATCGTGCTTTCTCTCGACCTTTTGTTCGATTTCTTTTTTGAATTCTTTAAAAACTTCTTCGGATTCAACGGTTGTTGACTCAACGGCTCTCTCCTCCACGAGGTACACACCGGATTTCTCGAGGATTTCGTCTATTTTTAGAAGTTTATCAAGGTAGGATAGTCGGATAAGGTGATAATCGAGTCCGACTCTTGGATTCTGTGAGTATTTTGCTGTTTCCTCCATATCAAGGGCGATCTTCATCGCCGCAACAAGCTGACTTTCCTTAATTTTTTCAGCAAGCTCATGGAATTCGTTCTTCTCGCCAAAAAACTTGGCTTTCAACAATTCCTGGATCGCCTCATTGAAACTGCGGGTGAATTCGTGGACACTGTAACCCTGTTCAAATGCTGAATTTGCTGTCAACAAGACATTCTTTGTATCGCCCTTCAGGGCGCTCTCAAGTATTCTGACAAAAATCTCCTCATCAATTATTCCAAGGACCTGATTAACATCGTCAACTCTAATAATACCGCTTGAAAAGACATGTAACTGTTCGAGCAAAGCAAGGCCATCCCTTAAAGAGCCATCGGCATACCTTGCAATTCTCGAAAGGGCATCCTCTTCAACCTCAATGCCCTCTTTTTCAGCAACGACTCTAAGTCTTGAAGTTATCTCCGGTGCAGAGAGGGGTCTGAAATCAAATCTCTGCGTTCTGGATATTACCGTTTCCGGAATCTTTCTCGGTTCAGTGGTTGCGAAAATGAAGACCACATGCGGCGGGGGCTCCTCAAGGGTTTTAAGTAGAGCATTAAAGGCTTCTGTGGTAAGCATGTGGACTTCGTCGATGATGTACACCTTGTATCTTGCCCGCGTGGGAGTGAATCTGATCTTTTCCCTCAGGCTTCGAATTTCTTCAATGCCTCTATTGGACGCGCCATCAATTTCGATAACATCCAGACTGCGACCCTCATCAATTTCCCTGCAAATCTCACACTGGTTGCACGGGTGTGGAGTTATCCCTTTCTCGCAGTTGAGCCCTTTGGCAAATATTCTGGCAGTCGTTGTTTTGCCAACTCCGCGTGGACCTGCAAAGAGGTATGCTTGAGCAATACGGCCAGTCTTCAGCGCATTTTGTAAGGTGCGCGTAACATGTGTCTGCCCCGCGACTTCCTCAAATGTTTTTGGCCTGTACTTTACCGGTAAATTCATTCTGGAAATTATATCTCCCGCTCAGTCTTTATTCAATCAGACTTCTTTGCTGAAGATTTCTCCTTCTGTTCGGATTTTTCCTTCCTGCCGTTGCCACCTTCAGAATAGTTCTTTCGCTTATAGTCCGTGATGTAAAAACCCGACCCTTTGAAAACAAATCCTACACCAAAGGAGGGCAATCTCTCAAGCTCTCCTCCACATTCCTTACACACCTTGGGTTCATCCTTACTGTTAAATACGAGTTCTTCATAGATCCTTCCGCATTTTTTACATCTGTACTCATAAATCGGCATCTCTCTCACCTCCTTTTACAGCATGCAAATAGATTCCCCGGTGTCCATTACTCCTCTGCGGGGAGAAATCCAACATGAAACTTTCCGAAAGATCCATTCGTTTCCTCAAGGGGAACCATGTGTTGTGTGAATATTACAAATCAAAGTATGAACTATCCAGTATTAATGACGGCCTATAAAAAACAATCAGTACCTGGAGTTTTTGCCGTAGTTTGCTTCAATTCACTAATTGCAAACTCCATCTTTGATATTTCTTCCTGCTTCTCTACTCCTTCAATCCCCGTCAAAGTCGTTTAGTCCCTTTATTGATCATCGAATGTGAGGTAAAATTAAAGACTTATGAATCTTGTATATCCGGAAACTTATGATGTGATAGTTGTGGGCGGGGGGCACGCAGGGATTGAGGCTGCCCTTGCAGCTGCCCGTATGGGCGCAAAAACTTTAATGTTCACCCTCCATCTTGACCAGATCGGGCAGATGTCCTGCAATCCTGCAATAGGTGGTAGCGCAAAAGGGCAGCTGGTAAAGGACATCGATGCACTCGGTGGCGAAATGGGCATGGCAGCCGATGAGACGGGGATACAGTTCAAGATGCTCAATACCAAGAAAGGACCTGCCGTGTGGGCACTGAGAGCCCAATCGGACAGAAAAGCTTATAGAATCAGACAGAGACGCGTCGTTGAAAATCAGGAAAATCTTCACATTATGCAGCACGAAGTTACCCGTATTCTTGTCAAAGATGGAAGGGTCGTCGGAGTCAAGACCAAGACCGGCCTGGAATACAGGGCAGGTGCTGTCGTCCTCACAACCGGTACTTTTCTCGGAGGAGTAATCTGGATCGGTCTCACCTCGTATCCTGCAGGAAGGGCGGGCGAGTTTCCAGCAAACGAACTGTCCGAATCCCTTAAGTCCCTTGGATTGGAACTCGGAAGATTCAAAACAGGAACATCCCCAAGAATTGACATCAGATCCGTTGATCTTTCCGTTATGGAACCTCAATACGGAGATGAGCCACCACGCGGATTCTCCTTCAGAAACCCTGTTCTTAAACTTGATCAGGTGGTCTGTTATGCTACAAGGACCACACCTGAAACTCACAGGATCATCAGGGAATCACTCGTAAGGTCTCCACTCTACACCGGCAAGATTGTTGGAAAGGGACCGAGATATTGCCCTTCAATTGAAGTAAAACTCGTTGAATTCCCGGACAAAGAGTCCCACAGGGTCATTCTCGAGCCTGACGGCAGGGATACATTCGAGTATTACCTGAACGGTCTTGCAACATCCATTCCCGAAGAGTACCAGATCAGAATGTTAAGATCCATTCCGGGACTGGAAAATGTAAAAGTGCTGAGGCCCGGATATGCAATTGAATACGACTATGTAATCCCAACTCAGCTTCACCCATGGCTTGAAACAAAAAAGATCGAAGGGCTGTTTCTCGCCGGACAGATCAACGGTACATCAGGGTACGAGGAAGCGGCGGCTCAGGGAATTATCGCGGGAATCAATGCTGCGCTCAAAGCATCAGGAGGGACACCCTTTTACCTGAAAAGATCAGAATCACTTATAGGTGTCATGATTGACGATCTGGTTACCAAGGGCACAGATGAGCCATACAGGCTATTTACATCCCGCGCAGAATACAGGCTCATATTGAGAAGCGACAATGCACGGGATAGACTCATGCACTATGGATTGAAATTTGGTCTCATAAAAGACACTGAGTACAGGGCATTTTTAGAAGAGAAGAGGATGTGGGAAGAGGAGATTGAAAGACTCAAAAGAACCCGCGTTCACTACTCAAAAATCAACAGAATCCTTGAAAGACTCGGCAAAGGCACGATTAGAGATTCTATCACTCTCTACGAGTTTTTGAAAAGACCGGAGATCCGCTACGAACACATAAAGGAACTGGGAGAAGGCAGGGATCTACCATTCTGGATAATCGAAAGGGTGGAGATCGAAGTAAAATACGAAGGATACATCAAACGCATGCTCGCAGAGGCAAAAAGATTTGAAAAGCTCGAAAATATCGAAATTCCCGAAGATCTTGACTTTAACGAAATAAAGGGCGTATCAAACGAGGCAAAAGAAAAACTTTCAAAGTTCAGACCGAGGACCCTTGGTGCAGCTTCAAGGATACCGGGGGTAAGGACATCCGATGTAATGGTCATTTATTATTATCTTGAGGAGAAGAGAAATCATGGGCTCTCCAAGGTCAAAAGTTGAAGTCAAAGGCATTGAAGCAAAGTATTACGATCAGCTCCTGGACATCCTCACACTCGGACAGTATCCCCGTCTTTTGAAGAAGGTTTTCTCTTTGATGGACATAAAACAAGGGAATAGCATCATAGATTTAGGAAGCGGGACAGGCAGAAACGCCTGCTACATGCTGAAAAGAGCCGGTAAAGACGCAAGATTCGTCGGGCTTGATATTAACGAGGACATGATAAAAAAGGCGAGAAAGAAGTGCAGGGATTATCCTAATGCTGAATTCATCAACATGAGAATCGAAGAGCCCATACCATTTGAAAATGAGTTTGATATCGCTTTTATATCTTTTGTTCTCCACGGTTTTGAGGATTACGATAAGAACAAGATCGTCGAAAATGTCGTCAAATCCTTAAAACCGGGAGGAAAATTTTACATCTTCGATTACAACGAGTTTGATGTGGACCGTGCACCTTTTTATGTTAGATTTTTTATCAGAAAACTCGAATGTCCACTGGCAGAGGAGTTTATCAACCTGAATCTCAAAAAATATCTCGAATCCTTTGGATTCTCCGATTTTCGGGAATGGACCTTTGCAGGAAGGGTAATTAGGTTGCTGGAGGCAACTTTAAAAGAATGAACCACCTGATATGATCCTCAGAGAATTACCAAAAGATAAGGATCTCGAATTTCCTCACATAATGCAGGTCAAGGCATCAGCCGGCAGCGGGAAAACTTACATCCTGTCTCTGAGATTTCTGCAATTCCTGCTCTCAGATGTGATACCTGACAATTCACCCAGAAGAATCCTTGCAATCACTTTTACAAATGCGGCAACTGAAGAGATGAGGAGAAGGATCCTGAAGTTCCTTAAGACCCTGCACCTGAAAGAAACAAGCGAAATCCTTGAGAAAATTTCAAAAATCACAACCGTCAGTGATATCAAAGAAAGAGCTGGCTTGGTCATCGAAGAGATTCTTTCAAATTTCGATAGTTTCCAGGTTAGAACCATAGATAGTTTTGTCAATCTCATCATCAGGGCTTCAACTTACGAGCTGGGTTTACCTCCAGAGTACGAGATCACATCTGATGTGAGGGAAACCGTTGAGCTTGCTTTTGCGAGACTCATTTCAAAAATTCCATCGAACCAGAGAATTAGAAAGATATTCTTCGACTACATAGATAGACTCCCTGAACCTGATTTCAAACCATGGGAGGCGGCAAAAAAAGAGGTTATCAGATTCATCGAATTCGAAAATAACTTTCATCTTCCAATAAGGTCCATTCAGACGGAAACAGACAGCCTCGACGAACTCATAAGTACTCTGAAAAACCAGCTCACTGAACTGATCAATTCATTCAGCGGTGATGAGAAAAAAAGGAAAAAACTCGAAAATGCATTGCGTGTCTTAAATCAGCGCATAAGCAAAAGTGATATTTTAGAAAAATTAGCCAGTATAAAATCCAATGCATCTGACGACATCCAGGAAAACATTGAAAAAATTACAAATCTTATTATGAAATTGAATGCGGATAATGTCTTACTCCTCTTTGACGAGGTCAAAAACGAGATTGAATCGATTAAATCACGATCACGAAAGATATTTCTCAGTGAACTTAACAGGCAGATAAATGAGTTTCTGAGAGACTCTCACCCTACCTGGATATACTACAAACTTGGGGAGTCCATCAGGCATTACATGATCGACGAATTTCAGGATACAAGCGAACTTCAATGGTCAAACATTGAGCCTCTGGTAGAAAACTCACTCGCCAGTGGTGGTTCACTGTTCTTTGTCGGTGATCAAAAACAGATGCTCTACAGATTCAGAGGGAGCTCCTTTAAAACCTTCGATCTACCCATTCAGAGATTTGGCCATTACAAAACCTACAGAATAGTCCTTGACAAAAACTGGCGTAGCAGAGAAAACATCGTTGACTTCGTGAACTCAACTTTTGATTTTTCGAATATCAAAAAGCTGGAGGAATCTAAAAAACCGCTTACCGGCGAGGCACTCAGGATCATCAAAGATTCTTACGACCATGTGCGTCAGGAAGTAAATGGAGAAAATACAGGCGGATATGTAAAAATCAAGTTTGGCAAAAACAAGGATGATTTTGAGGATTGGTTAAAGGAGGTCCTTGAGGACATTACTTCGAGATTTGCCTTTAAAGACATTGCTATCTTACTTAGAAACAACAGCAATGTGAGAGAGGTTTCCCGCATCTTGATGTCCATGGATTACCCTGTGGTATCAAGCGCAAGTCTCGATATCAGGAATCATTATGTCATCAGAGCAATAAAATCCCTCCTGACTTTCCTCGACTTTCCGCCCGACGACATGGCTTTTGCAAAGTTCATAACCTCTCCTGTATTCAAAGAACTAACAGGCGTGGACTTTGAAAAGTGGCTTCTGGAGTTAAGGGAATCAGACGATGTGCCCCTTTATAGAAGATTCAGAGAACAGTTTGCAGAAATATGGGACAAATACCTTGATGACCTCTTCAGAGGAGTCGGCTATTTCCCACCATACGATCTTGTGTGGCAGATAACAAAGAATTTAAAATTATTCGAAAGGTACAGGGATGCAGAGGCATTTGTTCAAAAACTTCTTGATGTTATTTACAAACTCGAAGAAAACGGCGCACTCTCTCTCAAGGACATTCTCGAAAGGTTGAACTACATTGATGACCCCATTTTCACACTCGACATGCCTGTAGATGAAAATGCAATAACAGTAATGACCATTCACAAAGCAAAGGGCCTCGAATTCGAAGTCGTTGTAACCTGGTTGAATGAGCGCAGTTGGGGAGACACATTTACCATATATGCAGCTGAGGATTCTGCATACTTGATCAGTCTGAAAAGCGATTTTTCAAAAGGAAGCGCAATGATCGAATCGATGAAAAACAGGGTGACTTCTTTGAACACCATTGACAATTTAAATGCCCTGTATGTTGCATTCACAAGAGCAAAGTCTGAGCTCCATGTATTTTTCTCCAGCAAAAATACACTGAAATCGCTTGTCAACGAAACGGAGATAGGAGAGCCGTGCAGAGGAAAACCGGTTGAGCAAAAAGAGCGTCCACCAATTCAGACAAACTATCGTTTTATCGACTGGACTTCAAACCTTGCAAACACTGTAACAGGTGCCTATGAGCTGAAAGAGCCGATCAGACGAGGGGACTTTATTCATAGAGTGCTCTCAAGGATCAATCAGCTCCAGTTTTTCCCCGGAGAGCTCATGTTTGAATCATATCTCAAGGAGCAGATAAAACTGGTTTCGTATGAGCTGAACGCCAGGGATCTTGATTTTGATGAAATTTACACGAGTTTTGAAAAGTTTTTCTCCAAATCCAGTGTGGTTAAACTGTTTGAAGACGGTGATGTTTTCACTGAAAAAGAGATTTTTAATAGCCGGGGTGAACATCTCAGAATAGACCGGCTTGTCGTTAAGGATAGTGAGATATTTGTTGTGGAGTTCAAAACAGGTGAGCCCCATCTACGAGAACACGAACTCCAGGTCAAAAAATATATGGAAGCTGTAAGAGAACTTTACCCCAATAAAAAAATCAGAGGTTTTCTCGTGTATTTTGACACTATTGATGTGCTGGAGGTCTGATGGATAAGGTTATTTTTCTACCACTCGAAGAGGATTTAATAGAATTTGTCGCAGACAAAATCATCGAAATTTCGAACGGAAAACGGGACCTGTCGAACATCAGGGTCGTTTTTCCGGGGAAAAGACCGGGGCACTTTCTCAGAATAAAGCTCGCCCGAAAAATGAAGAAATCATTCTTCCCACCTGAGATCCAGGAAATAGAGAAATTTGTGCACGATATTGTTTCAGGAAGGTATCAAATCATAAAGAAAATAGACCCGTTGAACGCAGCCTGGCTCGTTTATGAATCTGCAAGAAAATTTGTCAGCATTCCTGAATTTGAATCCTTTTATCACTGGGCAATTAATCTTTACAAGCTGTTCGATGAACTTGATCAGGAGCTTGTTGAGGACCTCGAAAGTATTCCGGATCTCGTTGAGATTGAGAGTGACCTGATTCCCGGAAAAATTCAGGAGATCTGGAGGAAAATTAAGGATATAAAAACCGTGTTCGACGAGAAACTGATCGACTCCGGTTACTACTCTCCCGGGATGCTCTACAAACTCGTTGCAAAGAATGAAGACCTGATACCCGAACAGTTTACGATCTTTGCTGGCTTTTTTGCTCTGACAGCATCACAGAAGAGAATTTTGCAAAATATTTTAAAAAGAGACCTCGGAATCGCTATTTTTCAGGGTGATCCTGATAAATGGTCAATACTGAGGGAGATCAAAAACAGTCTTCCTGAACCACATATTGTCAAGAAGGGGATCTCGAAGACACCCGAGTTTAAGATTTTCTCCGGCTTTGATCTGCATTCCGAGATGGCAAAAGTTAGAGACATTCTTGGCGATCTCGAGAATGAACTCACGGACAAACCTGATAAACTTGCAATTATTCTGCCCAAAACAGAGAGCCTTATTCCTCTAATTTACCAGGCAATCAGCCATTTTCCTAAAAACTTCAATATCGCCATGGGATACCCTCTCAAAAGAACTCCTCTTATCTCCCTGTACGAAGCGGTCTTTAGAACCCAAGAAAACAGGATAGCTGATTATTTTAGAAAAGATGTGCTCAAGGTGTTGACCCATCCATTTGTAAAAAACTTAAAGATCGAGGGGGATACTACACCCTTCAGAATTGCAGTGCACACATTTGAGGAGTATGTAAATCAGTACGAGCTGGTTGTATTTGACCTGAGGGACAGGTCCTTTCTGAATGAGATCTTTAAACGGATCAGGAAAACGCTTCCAGACGCAAATATAGCAGAAAAAGTTGTCCAGAAATTTCGGGAGGTCATCAGACTCTTTTTCTATAATTTTGAGAATATCACCACTTTCAAGGCTCTAAAAGAAGCCCTCGAAGAGTCAGCAACATTTTTGCTTGAAAATGGGAATCTGGGAGCCTACAGACTAAATTTTGAATTTTTGCAGAAGTTTTTTGACACAGTGCGTTCAATTGAAGACTTTTTCTTTATTAATGAGAATTTTGAGCCTCATAACATATACAGGATTTTCCTTTATCGTTTGAAGGAGGCAAGGGTGGCATTTGAGGGCACGCCTGTTCAGGGTATCCAGATCCTTGGCTCACTTGAAGCCCGTGGTCTAAATTTCGAAAACATCATTTATCTGGATTTAAATGAAGGCATAGTGCCCGGCGAGCCTGAGATTAACCCCATAATTCCACCACCATTGAGAGCTACCCTCGGCCTGAGCGACCACAAAAAAACCGAAGAGATATATCGTTATCACTTTAAAAGACTATTCCACTCATCGCGCAGAGCATACCTTCTCTACATGGATACGCCTTCATCGGCGAGAAGCCGCTATCTCGAAGAACTCATCTGGCAAAAGGAAAAGGAAGCTGGTGAAATACTCGAGGACAAACTCGTCGAAAAGAGGATCTTTAATGTAAAATTTCAGAGAAAAATCAAGGAAGAAGTCCAGAAGACCGATGAAATAATGGAAATTTTAAGGAATATGATATGGAGCCCCACAGCGATTGACACCTACCTCTATTGTCCCATGAGGTTTTACTTTAGATACATTTTGAACATGAGGGACGAGTCCGCCTCTGAAGACATCGGCAGGGACAAAATTGGTCAAATCGTCCACTCTATCCTTTATTCATTTTACAGACCAAATATAGGAAAGAAAGCTGATTACACGAACATACTGACAAAAGAAAGGCTTTATGCCATAATAGACGAGAAATTCAGAAACGAATATCCGGAAAAATGGGGCACCGCACTCCTCGTCAAAAAAGCCACCGAAAGTGCTCTCATGAAATTCCTTAAAAAAGAGAAGTCCGAAAACCCCGACCGTTACATACTTGAACTTGAATTGCCCATCAGAACCAGACTGAAATTCGGTGATCACGAAATTTTGTTCACCGGACGAATTGACAGGGTGGAGAGGGTCAACGGTGAAATACTCATCACTGACTACAAAACATCCAAGTCGTTGAAAAATCCCCTCAAAAAACCAAGAAAAACCGATGATGTAAAGAATTCCAGAGACCGTATTAAAAAGTTCGTTGAAAGTTTCCAGCTTCCTATATACCTTGAGCTCTACAGAAGCATTAAAGGGATAAACGGATACCAGCACATAAATGCAAGACTGGTATCGCTGAAGGATTTTAAAGAACGAACCTTGTTCGATATAAAAGACAACAGAGATGAGAAAATGAAGCGGATTCTCAACCTGCTTGAAGAATTGATATATGAAATTTTTGATCCGGAAATACCTTTTTATGTCGATGGCTCCAGCTGTAAAGGCTGTCCTTACATTGAATTCTGCGGGGTGGAATACTCATGAAAATACTTCACACTGCTGACTGGCATCTTGGGAAAGTTTTTGAGCAGTCTCAGATTAACTTTTCGCTTATAAACGAGCAAAAAAGAATACTCGAAAAGATCACAAAAATCGCAGACGATGAAAAGATTGATATCGTTGTCATTGCAGGAGACATCTTCGATTCGTACAATCCGCCAAATGAGGCAAGGGCACTATTCCACGAGACCATTCTTGAACTGTCGAAACACGGCGAAAGACCGGTAATAGTAATCTCAGGAAACCACGACTCGCCTGAAGGACTTGCCTCGATCAAACCCTTTACTGAAAAATTTGGGATCTTTATCCATCATCTTCCCCGGGAGGAAAAAAAGACCGTCAGATTTTCCTTTACCTCCTTCTCTGCTGAACAGCAAGGAAACTGGCTACACATAGAGCTTAAATCAGGAGAAAGTGTCAACTTCTACCTTCTACCCTTTGTGTCTGAGACGCGACTCAATGAGGCATTCCACGGTGACCACCTTTTTGATAAAACTCTGTCGTACAACGACAAAATCCAATCTCTCATCTCATCACCTCCCCCATTCAGTGGAGATCATTCAATACTTGTATCACACATTTTTGTTGATCGTGGACTGCCCGGTGGATCGGAGAAAACCCTGATACTTGGCTCCTCCTATACTTTTGAAACATCAAGGATACCTGACAGTTACTCACTCGTCCTTCTCGGACACCTGCACAGAGCCCAGCAAATTGAACACCGAATCTTTTACTCAGGATCGATTTTCCCCATGAATGTTCGGGAAATAGAAAATTCTCCATCAAAGTATGTGAGCGTGTTTGACATGCACCCTGAAGGGTTTGACATGGATCTTATCGAGATATTGCCGGAAAACTATGTTGATCTTAAGAAATTTGAAACACTGGAAAAGGCTCTTGAACACCCGATACCGGAGGGATTGATTTTCATAGAGATTGAAAAACCTTTAACAGACCAGATCACTTTTTCTGAAGTTGTGAAGAAATTCAAAGGGAAACTCCTGGGCATAACATTCGGGAATCCGGAGGAACTCGAGGACGAGTACTACACCCGGATCGACCCTTCCAAACTGTCTGACAGGGAACTGTTCGTCGAGTTTTACAGAAAACAGACGGGTACGGAGCCGGAAGAAGAGCTTATCAGAATATTTCTCGAAATTATGAATGAGGTGAGAAATGAGGCCGGTTGAGCTCGTTTTTAAAGGAATAAACAGTTACACAGAAGAAGCACGAATAGACTTCAAAAAGCTCCACAAGTCCGGTATTTTTGGTATATTTGGCGAAACTGGCGCAGGCAAAACCACTATTCTCGATGCAATTACCATCGCACTCTATAGCAGGACAGACAGACTCTCAACGATTTCCGAAGTTACAAATCCCGCTGTTGGCAACATTTTTGTTAAATTTAAGTTTGAGATGAACGGTAAACTCTACGAAATCTACAGAGAATACGAAAAAGGCACTGCCCGCTCTCAAGTACTCTACGAATACCAGAACGGCAAATTAACACCAATTGCTGATAAAGCACGGGAAATAAACGAATTTATAAGAGAAAAAATTATTGGCCTGGACTTTGAAGATTTTACAAAAGTTGTAATCCTTCCACAGGGTAAGTTCTCAAGATTCCTTGATGCAGGACCCGCCGAAAAGACCAGAATCCTTGCAAAAATCTTTGGAACAGAAATCTTCGGTGATAAACTCTTCAATGCCGTCAAAAATAGAAGAGACATCGAAAAAGCACGGGTTGAGACACTTATAAAAACACTTGAAGAACTGAAAGACACCAGTGAGGATAAAATCCGGGACCTATTAAAAGAGAGAACAAAAATCAAAAAACTCATTTCGCAACTAAAAGAAGAAAAAAAGAATACCGAAGAGAAGCTCAGGATACTGGAAAAACTCAAACTCCTCCTTGATGAGAAAAAAGACCTGGAAAATAAAATTGCGAGTTTGACACAGAGACAGAGCGAGATCGACAGACTCAAAGAACAGCTCGAAACCGCTGAAAAATTGCTTCCACTCTCAGTTGTTGTCAAGTCAATGGAAGATGCAAAAGAGAGAGAGTCACAGCTAATAAGAAACATTGATGAACTTGATCGTAAACACCGATTATTGAAGCCCGAATACGAAGCAGCAAAAAGAGAATGGGAAACCTTTTTATCAAAAAAATACCCT
>CAZNDM010000055.1:0-16167 GCA_964571845.1 uncultured bacterium
GCAAGGCGGCGTGGGGGAGGATTGAGGAGGGGGCAGGAAGAGCAGATCTGACAGAGAGAAGCAGGTGGAGCTTTTATCGCCTTCCCCTCGATCCCTTCCCACTGTGGGAGGGGAGGTTGTGGATGAGCCCTCCCGCATTGAGAGAGGGGAGTTTGTAGGAGATTCCTCCTGCTACGCGAGACGGGAAGTTGGAGGTGGATACTCCAACAAGCGGAAGGTTGGGGGTGGGTAACTTCCACAGAGGAATTTGGGAGAGACTTACGCTGTGCAGTAGGAGCGTCATTGGGTAGTTCTACAAATTTGTGGTGGAGATGTAAATTTTTCCTTCTGCAACAAAATAAGTTGTAGAGGCCTTTACCAATCTGATGAAAAGTTGTGACTGGTTTTCTTTACTTATGCACTAAACCCCTCCCCCGATTTGAGGGGAATTCCAAACTCCTCCGCAGTGCGTTAGCACTGTGGGGGAGGATTGAGGAGATGCAGGAAGAGCAGATCTGACAGGGAAAAGCAGGTGGAGCTTTTATTGCCCTCCCCTCAATCCCCTCCCACTTCGTGAGAGGGGAGGTGTGAGTGAACCTTCCCGCGAGTCGGAAAGGGTGCTCTTTATACCCTCCACCAATTCCCTCACACTTCGCGGAGGAGATTGTGGATGATCTCTTCCACTTCGTGGATGGGAATGTTGTGAGTGATCCCTCCCGGATGGCGAATGGAAAGATTATAGGTGAACCTTTCGCATGTGCAAGGAGAAATAGAAGATTTTCGCGTCTTTAAAGTGAGAGGAGTTGAGCAATTTCAGGCTATGTTGGAGAAAAGGATCTCTCCCCCTCCACAAATTGTGTCAAACCTGCAGGACATACAGAATTTTTTAAGCAAGTGGGATGTGAAGTTTTCAATTGAACTTTCTTACAGAATGAAATTTATGAGTTTCCAGCTCCTGTAAGAAGTTACAATGAAGCTCTCCTGTAAATCAAAAGGCGTTGTTTTGGATAATTTAAAGATGAAAATGAGTTTGTGGGGTTGATTTACGAAAAAACTCACCCGGTTAACGCATCACCCTTTCCAGGTCTGGATTTTAAGATCCAGGATGTAAACATTTGTTTCTCGTTATCAAAAAGCATGCCAGAATATCAAAAATAATGTCTTTCCCATCCTTAAATCCATTTTCGATATCATTCTCCACAATCAAGGAAAACATATAGACACCACAATTTCTCTACCTGAGGTCGACTTTCAATATTATTTTTTGTAAATCAAATTATTTAAAAACAAACTCTTTTAAAACTTGACAATTTGACAAAATTGGTTATAATGTGGCTGGAGTTTATGCATTTAGGAAAATAGAAAGGAGGTTAAAATGATTGGCCGTGTAAACTTCCCCGATTTCTATGAGGAGATAAGCAGGAGGGATTTCCTCAAACTCCTGACAATCGCGACAGCAACCATGGGCCTTCCCGTATCCTTCGTTAAAAAACTCGATGCCGCTCTCAAAGCTCCAGATAGACCCCCTGTTATCTGGCTTCATTTCCAGGAATGTACAGGCTGCACCGAATCGCTTCTGAGAGCAACCAACCCTGATCTTGCCAAACTTATATTTGATCTTATTTCTCTCGATTATCATGAAACATTGATGGCTGCTGCGGGAAATCAGGCTGAATCTGTACTCACTCACATGATTAATAAAAATGTGGGCAAATTTATCTGTGTGGTTGAAGGTTCCATCCCGCTTAAGGACGGCGGTATCTATTGCCAGATAGGTGGGAAAAAAGCAGTGGACATTATGAAAGAAGTTGCTGAAAAAGCAGCTGCTATTGTGGCTATTGGAAACTGTGCATCTTTTGGTGGCGTTCAGTCTGTTGATCCAAATCCTACAGGTGCGTCAGGAGTGCTGGATGTTGTCAAAGACAAGCCGGTCATTAATGTCCCCGGATGTCCGCCTAATCCGTACAACATTCTTGCAACATTGCTCTACTACCTGACATTCAAAAAGATCCCTGAACTCGACAAATACAACAGGCCCAAATTTGCATACGGAAGAAGAATACACGATCACTGTCCACGGAGGGCGCACTTTGATGCCGGTAGATTTGCACGAGAATACGGAGATGAAGGACATCGGCAGGGCTGGTGCCTTTATCAGCTTGGTTGTAAGGGACCTGTGACCTATGCAAATTGTCCGACGACTCAATTCAACGATATTGGTGTGTGGCCTATTGGTATAGGGCATCCCTGTGTGGGCTGTACTGAGCCCAATGTAGGGTTCCATCTCCCTGTGAAATTCCGTGTCAAGCCTCAGGAAGTTGTGCCACCCGAGGAGTACCCGCCAATCAAGGTCAAGCAGGGCAAGGCGACTATTGCAGGTGTGGCAGCTGCCTCTGCTGCAGTTGGTGCAGCTCTCGGTGCCGCAGGAGTTATTGCCTCCAGGTTGCCTGACAAAAAGGAGGGTGAGAAAGATGCCGGAGGAGAAGCCAAAAAATCCTGATAGAAGGGAATTTTTGAAAAAGAGCGCCGCAGCTGCAGGCGCTGCACTCCTGCCAGGTGTTATCAGCGCAAGGACACATTATCCATCTGATGAATGGTACGCAATGCTCTACGATGCGACCAAGTGCATTGGCTGTAAATCCTGTTCGGTGGCGTGTAAGCGGGTGAACAACCTGCCTCCAGAGACTGAGTATGACGGCATTCACGATATGGCTATGGACTTATCAGCGAGGACAAAAACAATTATTAAGCTTTACAAATCAGAGGACGGAAAATTCTCTTTTGTGAAGAGACAGTGCATGCACTGTGTTCATCCAGCTTGTGTATCTGCCTGCCCCGTCAGTGCAATGACAAAGGATAAGAAAACAGGTATCGTTTTCTGGAATTCCAGTCGGTGCATTGGATGCCGGTACTGTATGGTTGCATGTCCATTTGAGGTTCCAAAATTTGAATGGGACAAGGCTATTCCGCATATAGTCAAATGTGACATGTGCAAGGACACATATTTGAAAGAGAAAGGAACCACTGCATGTGCCGATGTTTGTCCCACAGGTGCAATAATCTTTGGCAAAAGATACGAGCTCCTTTACGAAGCAAAGAAGAGGATCAGGGAACATCCAGAAAAATACTATCCCAAGGTTTACGGTGAGAGGGATGCAGGTGGTACATCGGTCTTTTACCTTATTCCCAAAGGCATATCCTTTAAAGATCTCGGATTTCCTGAACTTGAAGAATCGCCTGCCAGAATCTCGGAGAGCATACAGCATGGAATCTACGAGATTGTGATCCCCCCGTTTCTGACCGTTGGTGCACTTTATCTTGTTCTAAAAAGATCCAGGAAGGAGGAATAACATGCTTCAGGAAACCCGTTATGAGATTGTGAGGGGGAGGATTTTAACGAGAACCTTCATGGTTTTCACCTTCTTCGTTGCGTTGATGGTGATCCTGCTTGGAATCAGATTTTTTAAGGGACTGGGTGCTGTTACCAATCTTTCTGACGGTTATCCATGGGGGATCTGGATCGCTTACGATGTTGTTGTTGGATCTGCACTCGGTTGCGGCGGTTATGCGCTCGCAATTCTCATTTATATTCTGAACAAAAAAGAATTTTCGCCATTGATGAGAAGTGCCCTTCTAACAGGCGCTCTGGGCTACACTATGGCGGGTTTTTCTGTGATCATCGATCTTGGTCGTTACTGGAATACCTACGGATTCTTTGTGCCTTCGAGGTGGAACCCTTCATCTGTGCTCTTTGAGGTCGCTGTGTGTATTATGGCGTACACCCTCGTTATCTGGGTAGAGCTTACACCAGCAATTGCCGATAGAACAGGATGGGACAGGAAAAAGGTCGAAAAGGTGGTGATGATTGCAGCGGTTCTTGGACTTATACTCCCCACACTCCATCAGTCTTCTCTTGGATCAATACACCTCATTTCGCTTGGAAAACTCCATCCTCTCTGGCATTCCGGTTTTCTTCCTCTGTTTTTCCTGTCATCTGTAATTCTTATGGGTTACGCGGTAACTTCTGCTGAGTCCCTGATCTCATCCCTGTATTTTGGGAGACCGTTTGAAACACCTCTACTGAGAAAACTGACAGTTTACATGGTCTATCTCGGTTTTGCCTGGATAATAATGAGATTTCTCGAACTTCTGTTCTGGGGAAAGTTGCCTCTCGTCTTCAAGAGCGGATTTTATTCGCTTATGTTCTGGATAGAGATTGCTCTGTTTTTTGTGCCCTCCTATATGCTATGGAGGTTGAGAAACGAGCTGACACCAAGAAAGATCTTCATCTATTCCATCATCTTTCTCTTTGCAGGCGCACTTTACAGATTCAATGTTTACCTCATAGGGTGGAATCCAGGTGAAAATTGGGTGTATTTCCCGTCATTTATGGAGACATTAATAACTGTTGGGATCGTTTCGTTTGAGTTTTTAATTTACCTTGTTTTTGTAAAAACATTCCCTGTTTTACCTGCAAAGGAGGTCTAAGGTATGGCAACGAAAATTACCATTGATCCTGTTACAAGAATTGAGGGGCATTTAAGAGTGGATGTCGAGGTTGAAAATGGAAGGGTTAAAAACGCCTGGTCGTCCACTCAGATGTGGAGGGGGATCGAGCTTATTTTGAGAAAGAGAGAGCCTGAGGATGCATGGGTGATCACTCAGAGGATCTGTGGTGTTTGTACAACAGTTCATGCCATTGCGTCAGTCAGGGCTGTGGAGGATGCACTTAATCTCGAAGTTCCGTTGAACGCCCAGTATATCAGAAATATCATCATTGGTACCCACGCGATTCATGATCATATCGTACATTTTTATCATCTTTCAGCTCTTGATTGGGTCGATGTGGTGAAGGCCCTTAATGCTGATCCGGTTAAAACCGCAAAAATTGCGCAGAGTCTTTCAGATTGGCCACACAATGGTGTCTCAGATTTCAGGGCAGTCAAGGAAAAACTCGTTAAGTTTGTATCCAGCGGTCAGCTTGGTCCGTTCGCCAACGGATACTGGGGTCACCCTGCAATGAAGTTGCCACCAGAGATAAACCTTCTCGCAGTGACCCATTACTTACAGGCTCTTGAATATCAGAGATATGCTGATTCAGCCTGTGCCCTTCTCGGTGGTAAAAACCCGCACATTCAGAATCTTGCCATAGGTGGTGTTGCAAATCCCATAAATCTTGACAATCAGGCAACGCTGAATATGGAAAAATTGATGAAACTGAAATTTCTGATTGACAAAGCTGTTGAATTTGTGAAGAAGGTTTATCTCCCCGATGCCATTGCTCTCATGTCCTTTTACCCGGAATGGTTCACATACGGAAAAGGCGTTGATAACTATCTCGCAGTGCCTGACTTTCCACTTGATACGAGGGGAGAATCTTTTGATCTGCCAGGAGGTACTATTTTTGAAGGTGATTTAAACAATGTGATACCGATAAAATCCTTCAAAGATCCTCATTTCAGGGAAAATGTCAGAGAAAGCATCTCTCATTCGTGGTACAACGGAGACTGGATGAAGCATCCGTGGGAAGAGGATACTGAACCCAATTACACAGGTTTTGATCCAAAAGGAAAATATTCGTGGACAAAGGCACCGCGATTCATTTACAACGAAAAAGTTTATCCCATGCAGGTGGGTCCTCTTGCGCAGGTCCTCGTTGGTTATGCCCTTGACCATGAACTTATTAAAAAGTATGTCAGGGAATCACTTTCTCTTGCCAGCAAGCTTTCGGGCAGGAAACTGACCATTCACCATCTGAAGTCAACAGCAGGCAGGCATCTTGCAAGGGCTATCAGAACAGCAGTTATTGCTGATATTGTCCAGAAGCACTGGAAGTTGCTCGTGGATAATATTTCAAAAGGAGACACAACCACCTGGAATCATTACGAGTATCCAGAGGGTCAGATAAGAGGTGTGGGTTTCCATGAGGCACCCCGCGGAACACTCTCTCACTGGGTTGTTATTGAAAATGGCAGAATTAAAAACTATCAGGCAGTCGTACCGTCAACATGGAACTCCGGACCACGGGATCAGAAAAACAGGAGAGGTCCGTACGAGGAATCCCTTATAGGGAATCCTGTTGCTGATGTTAGAAGACCCCTCGAAGTCCTGAGGACACTGCATTCCTTTGACCCCTGTATCGCCTGTGCCGTGCATGTGTTTGATCCTGCCAGAAAGGAATCTGTGGAGGTGAGAGTCCTCTGATTGGAATCATCGGTATCGGAAATATTCTTCACGGAGATGATGGAGTTGGTATCCATGTAATTGAAGAGCTCAGAAAACTCGATCTTGAAGGTGTCGAACTGGTGGATGGTGGGACAGCAAGCTATTCCTTGCCTGTTTACAGGTTTGAAAAGCTGATCATAATCGACGCAGTTAATTCGTCCCACCATCCACCAGGATCGATAATTATCTATAACAAGTCTGATATTCTTCGAGGAGCTGTAAAAGGTACATCTCATGACATTGACATTTACAATTACATAGCTGCTCTCGAGTTCAAAGGTGAGGCACCGGATGAAATTATCCTAATAGGAGTTGTACCGCAGAAAATAGATTCTATGGAGATCGGCTTATCTGATCAGGTGAGGGATGCAATTCCTGAAGTCATAGAACATGTGAAGGCAGTCCTTGAGAACTGGTCTGTAAAGAGCAGATAAAAACTAACATTCCGGGGACGCCCGGGTGTTTCGTCCCGGGGTCAAAAAAGTTCTTGACAAATTAATGACCCTTACTTATAGTAAATTTTTGCTATCGAATATGATGATGCAATCATATAAGACACCATACAGGCCCACCCCACAAAACCCAGAGGAGAGATTATGGAGGAAATTCTCAGAGTTGATAATGTGTTTCTGAGTTTTGGGGGCGTTAATGCCCTCTTTGATGTAAGTCTGACGGTTTATAAGCGAGAGATCTTCTCCATCATAGGCCCCAACGGAGCAGGAAAGACCTCCCTCCTCAACTCAATCAGCGGATTCTATCACCCGCAGAGGGGAAACATATACTTTGAGGGTAAAAACATCACGAAACTGCCATCTCACAAGAGGGCAGAGCTTGGAATTGCCCGCACCTTCCAGAACATAGAGCTCTTTAAAGGCATGACCGTCCTTGACAATCTCATGCTTGGAGCCCACATCCACATGAAATCCGGGGTACTATCTGGCGGCATTTACTGGGGATTCGCCGAAAAAGAAGAGCTTGCCTTCAGAGAAAAGATCGAAGAAATCATTGATTTCCTCGAAATTGAACACATTAGATATGCTGTCACAGGACAGCTTTCTTATGGTTTACAAAAGAGGGTGGAGCTTGGAAGAGCCCTTGCCATGGACCCCAAGATCATCCTTATGGATGAGCCCATGGCAGGGATGACAATTGAGGAAAAAGAGGATATGGTGAGGTTCATCATCGATATCAATGAGGAGAGAGATGTAACAGTTGTGCTTATTGAGCATGACATGGGCGTTGTGATGGATATTTCTGACCGTGTTGCTGTCCTCGATTTTGGTAAAAAGATTGCTGAAGGCAAGCCCGATGAGGTCAGAAAAGACCCCCGGGTTATCAAGGCTTATATCGGTGAAGAATTTTAAACTCTCACAAATTTAAAGGGAGATTTTATTATGGGTAATTATACCTTCCCCAAGCTTTTAAGAGAAAAGTACTTAAAATGGGGGGATAGTAAAGTTGCTATTCGTGAAAAGGATTACGGTATATGGAATGAGGTAACCTGGAAAGGGTATTATGAAAATGTAAAATACTTCGCCCTCGGCTTAAAAAAGCTCGGATTCGAACGCGGTGAACACATCTCCATCATTGGCAACAACGAACCGGAATGGGTATATGCAGAACTCGCCGCCCAGAGCCTCGGTGGCGCCGTCATCGGAATCTATCAGGATTCCACACCACCTGAAATTAAGTACATCGCTGAACTCTCAGACTCTGTCTATGTGATAACCGAAGATCAGGAGCAGACGGATAAACTTCTCGAAATCAAAGACGAGCTCCCCCTCCTGCGTAAAATTATCTATTGGGATCCCAAGGGAATGAGAAACTACAGGGATCCCATTCTCATGAGTTTCAAAGAGGTTCAGGAACTCGGGCGCGAGTTTGAGAAGGAGCACCCGAACCTCTTTGAAGAGGAAATAGACAAGGGAAACGAGGACGATATTGCACTGATACTGACGACATCCGGCACAACTTCTCTTCCCAAGCTCGCTATGCTCACCCACAAAAATATGCTGAAGATGGCAGAAAACCTGCTCGTTAAAGTTGATCCGATGTACCCCGACGATGAATTCGTCTCCTTTCTACCTCTCGCATGGGTGGGTGAACAGATGATGTCTATATCAGGCGGACTCCTCATTGGCTTCACAGTCAACTTCCCTGAAGAGCCAACCACCGTTACTGAAAATATCAGGGAGATAGGTCCTCATGTGATGTTCTCCCCTCCAAGGGTATGGGAAGGCATAGTTTCCATGATTCAGGTGAAGATTGAGGATTCAACTCCGCTTAAGAGACTGGTTTATCGCACCTTTATGCCCATCGGTTACAAGATGGCGGACTTCAAGTTTAACAAACAGAAACCGCCTCTTAAGTGGAAGATCCTTTACAAAATTGGATATTTCATGCTCTTCCGCGCCCTTAAGGACAGAATTGGTATGTCGAGGATCAGAAAGGCTTACACGGGTGGTGCCGCTCTCGGTCCCGATGTCTTTAGATTCTACCACGCAATCGGTGTCAACCTGAAGCAGATCTACGGTCAGACTGAGATCGCAGGTATCTCCGTGGTTCACAGAGACGACGACATCAAATTTGAAACCGTTGGAAAGCCCATTCCTGAGACTGAGATCAGGATTTCAGAGGAGGGAGAGATCCTCTCAAGATCGCCCAGTGTGTTTAAGGGATATTACAAAAATCCAGAGGCAACCGCTGAAGCACTCAAAGACGGATGGTTGCATTCAGGAGATGCAGGTTACATTGACGAGGATGGTCATCTCGTTGTGATAGACAGAATGAAGGATGTAATGAGACTTTCAGACGGAAGCATCTTCTCGCCTCAGTACATTGAAAACAAGCTCAAATTCAGTCCTTACATAAAAGAGGCAGTCGTGTTCGGCAAAGACAAGCCCTATGTTACTGCCTTTATCAATATTGATTACGAGAATGTTGGAAAGTGGGCGGAGAATCATCAGATAGCATACACGACATATACTGATCTGTCCCAGAAGCCGGAAGTCTATGAACTCATAAGGAAAGATGTGGAGAGGGTTAACAAACAGTTGCCGGAGGCAGCGAGGATCAAACGATTCCTCATCCTCCACAAGGAGCTTGATGCAGACGATCAGGAACTCACGAGAACGAAGAAAGTCAGGAGGAGATTTATTGAACAGAAATACATTGATCTTGTGAAAGCCATGTACGAAGACAAGGACAAGGTTGAGGTTCAGGCAAGGGTTAAGTACAGGGACGGAAGGGAGGCCGTTATAAAGGCCTATGTTAAAGTCGAAACCATGTTTTAAATAAGGGAGGTTAGACCTTGCAATATTTCATTCAGCTCCTGGTTACCGGGTTGGTTCTTGGAAGTGTTTACGCAATGGTAGCCCTGGGATTTGTGTTAATCTACAAGTCTTCGAGTGTCATAAATTTTGCCCAGGGTGAGCTGGTTCTCATAGGTGCTTACATGGCTCTCTGGCTAACGGTCTCGCTCCATATCCCGTTTATCATCTCTTTCATATTGACACTGATCTTCGCTGTTATACTGGGTTTTGCGATTGAACGGCTATTCCTGAGACCTATGATCGGGGAGCCCATTCTTTCTGTTATAATGCTTACCATTGGACTCTCGGCGTTTCTCAAAGGATTGGTGATCATTCTCTGGGGCACAGAGACGCGCGTCTTTCCCGAAATCTTTTCTCAGGAGCCTGTAAAGCTCGGTTTTGTCCGTATATCACAGGTCTATATCTGGTCTCTCGTGCTTTCCATCATCTTTCTCGTGATATTCACACTATTTTTCAAGTACACGGACATAGGTATTGCTATGAGAGCAACGGCTGATGATCAGACAGCGGCACTTTCCATGGGTATCTCAGTTAAAAGGGTCTTTGCCATGGCATGGGCAGTTGCCGCTGTGGTCGCCGCAGTCGGTGGTATTCTCCTTGGCAATATTAACGGAATAAACATCTCTGTCGCTCAATTCGGACTCAGAGTTTTCCCCGTTGTAATCCTTGGAGGTCTTGATTCTGTTCCCGGGGCAATTATTGGTGGATTCATAATTGGAATTATCGAGAATCTGGCAAGTGGTTACCTCGATCCTTATTTTGGTGGAGGAGTGAGAGAGGTCGCCTCCTTTGTGGTTCTGGTAATTATTTTGATGATTAAGCCTTATGGTCTTTTTGGACTTGAAAGAATTGAGAGGGTATAGCCATGTACAGATTACCGTGTGGAACATTTAATACGACATACAAGCAGGATATGGCTCTTTTCAGGACAAAGTTCCTGAAATTCTGGGTCGGTGTGTTCTTTGTATTTTTATTGATTTTTCCTTTCGTAGCCAATGTTTACCTGCTCTCCCTGGCCAACATAATTGGCATTGCAGTTGTGGGAGCGCTGGGCTTGAACATACTCACAGGATTTGCCGGGCAGATTTCGCTCGGTCACGGTGCATTCATTGGAGTTGGTGCTTATACATCCGCACTCCTCGTTATGAGACTCCACATCCCCTTCTGGTTTGCCCTTCCCGCGGCAGGGCTGTTTACCGCCATCGTTGGAATGATTTTCGGAATTCCGTCTCTTAGAGTGAAAGGGCTTTACCTGGCAATTGCTACACTTGCGGCACAGGTGATCATCAATTTTGTAATGATTCACTGGTCGAGCCTGACAAAGGGTACGTCGGGTCTTCCCGTGGATCCACCAAGGCTCTTCGGCATCGTCTTTGACACGGATCAGAAGTATTACTTTATCACAATGGCCTTTGCCGTTCTTGCGACCACCTTTGCCAAAAATCTCCAGAGAACAAGGGTGGGCAGGGCATTCATGGCTGTAAGGGACAATGACCTTGCTGCTGAGATAATAGGAATCAACCTTTTCAAGTACAAACTTCTTGCATTTTTTGTCAGCTCTTTCTATGCTGGTATAGCCGGTGCCCTGTGGGCACACTATGTAACCATTATAACTCCTGAGCACTTTACAATTGCCGAATCTATCAACTATCTTGCAATGATAATCATCGGCGGCATTGGAAGTGTTCTCGGCTCCATATTCGGGGCAATCTTTATGGTTCTATTACCGGAGGTTCTGCGCCTCATTGCAGATGCCCTCTCCGGTGTTTATCCCTCAATTGGCAACTTTTTCTCAGCCATGAGGGAGGTCGTATTTGGTTTAACAATAATTTTATTCCTCATTTACGAGCCTGATGGGTTGAACCACAGGTGGCAGATGATAAAAGCGTACTGGAAACTCTGGCCGTTTTCATATTAGTTAATTTAAAAGGAGGTGCAACATGATGCAAAGATGGATGAAGGGGATCATATATCCCCTCGTAATGGTGGCTATTGTAGCCATGGGAATGACTCTGCCAGGAAAGGCAGAGGCAAAGAAGGAAATCAAGCTGGGAGCGCTATTTGACATCACAGGTCCTACCGGAGACGTAGGCTGGCATTATGCTGACGGCGTTCGCGATTACATTAAATACATTAACGAAGAGAAAGGAGGGATTGGCAACGGCGTAAAAATCAAACTCATCTGGACTGACTACCAGTACAAAATCCCTCAGGCGATCTCCACTTACGCGAAGCTTGTGAAGCAGGATAAGGTGGTGGCAATCATTGGATGGGGAACTGGTGACTCTGAAGCTCTCAAAGAGAAGATCGTGAGAGACAAAATCCCATACATCTCTGCATCCTTCTCTCAGCACCTTGTATGGCCCCCCAAATGGAACTTCCTGCCGGTTACAACATACGCTGACCATGTCAGAGCTGTAATGAAATACATGAAAGATCACTGGAACAAGAATAGACCTCTCAGAATGGCACTCATTTATAACGACACAGGCTATGGTAGGGCTCCAATCAAACCTGCAAAAGAGTACGCCAAAGAGCTTGGTATCGAACTCGTTGACATAGAGGTCGTCGGTCTCCGCGCACTTGAGGCAACCTCTCAGCTTCTCAGGATCAAAGAGAAGAAAGCAGACTTTGTTTTTATTCAGGAGACCTTTATGGCAACCAGCACGATTCTGAAAGACGCAAAGAAACTCGGAATGGACAATGTTGTCTTCACAGGTAACTTCTGGGGTACTGGTCAGAAACTTGCTGAGCTCGCTGGTGATGCTGCAGAGGGTTATCTCGGTGCCATGCCGTTCGGTATCTGGTCCGACAACTCTGAAGGCATCAAATTTGCAAAGATGCTCAACGAGAAGTATCATCCCAATGTGAAGTACAGGGAGCCACAGTACATCACAGGTATGGTTAATGCGATGATTATGGTTCACGCCATTGAGATGGCACTGAAGGCAAAGGGTGGTAACTACAAGAAGGTCAAGGGACCTGATGTATTCAAGGCACTTGAGAGCATGAAGAACTTTGACACAAAGGGACTTACCACACCGGTATCCTACAGTCCGAACGAGCACAGAGGAGCGAAGGGTATAAGGCTTGCGACGATAAAGAATGGAAAGCTTGTGGCAGCGACAGATTGGTTTAATGTCCCACCAGTACCTGAGTGGGAGAAGAAGGGAGAATAAAAATAAAAGTTGATGGGGGCGGCGGCGAAGCCGCCGCCCCCATCAACAATTCCTCTCACCATGCTCGTACTCAACAATATTGAAGTCATTTATAACCAGGTGATCCTGGTCCTTAAAGGTGTCTCCCTCGAAGTCCCTGATGGAGACATTAGAGCCCTGCTCGGCGCCAATGGAGCCGGTAAAACCACCACCCTCAAAGCCATCTCAGGACTACTCAAAGAAGAGGACGGGGAAGTAACTGACGGATCCATTGAATTCAACGGCGAAAGAATTGATAAAAAATCCGCCGAAGACATCGTCCGCATGGGCATTTTCCAGGTTATGGAAGGAAGACGGGTTTTTGAACACCTCACAGTAGAAGAGAACCTCCGTGCAGGCGCATACACCCGAAAAGACAAGAAAAATGTTAAAAGAGACATGGAAATGGTTTACTCATATTTCCCCCGCCTGAAAGACCTCAGACACAGAGTGGCAGGCTACCTGTCCGGCGGTGAACAGCAGATGCTCGCTATTGGAAGAGCCCTGATGGCACGACCCAAGCTTATGCTGCTGGATGAACCCTCACTTGGACTCGCCCCTTTGCTCGTAAAGGAGATCTTTGAAATTATTCAAAGAATTAACCGAGAAGAGGGAGTCGGAATTCTTATTGTCGAGCAAAATGCAATGGCAGCGCTTAACATAGCATCTTACGGATATATCATGGAAAACGGTAGAATCGTTATGGATGGTCCAGCTGAAAAGCTTAAAGAGAACCCGGATGTGAAAGAATTCTACCTCGGACTGACGGAAGTCGGGAAGAAAAAGAGTTTCAGAGAGGTAAAACATTACAAGAGAAGGAAGAGATGGCTCACATAAGGGGGTAAAAGTGGATCTGAGATCAAAAAGAGAGAAAAAACTCAGAGAAATAATAGAATTCGCGTACAAAAATTCGCCTGCATTCAAAAAAAGACTGGATGATGCGGGCCTTTCACCTGACGATATCAGGACAATAGAGGACCTTGAGAAAATTCCCGTTATTCGCAAAGACAACCTTGTGGAAATACAGGCAGAGGATCCGCCTTTCGGGGGACTTCTCGCAGTCCCGCCATCATCATTAAAAAGGATCTTCCAGTCCCCAGGTCCAATTTACGACCCTCAGGGTGAAGAGGAGGATTACTGGAACTGGAAGGAACCTTTGCAGGCTGCTGGTTTCACATCAGAGGATGTTGTTATTAACACATTTTCCTACCATCTATCACCTGCAGGTATAATGTTTGATGAGGGGCTCCGTGCAATAGGGGCAACTGTTGTACCCACCGGTGTGGGAAATACAGAACTCCAGGTCAGGATCATTAATGATCTTGGGGTAACTGGCTTTATCGGCACGCCAAGTTTTTTGATGACACTCCTGAAAAAAGCCAGAGAACTTGGCACGAAATTTACAATAAATAAAGCATTTGTCACAGCTGAACCATTCACACCGTCGCAAAGAAAAACTTTTGAAGAAAATGGTATCAGAGCTTTTCAGGGATACGGAACAGCCGATGTGGGTGCAATTGCATTTGAGTGTGAGTACAGGGAGGGCATGCATGTAATTGAAAACATAATTCTTGAGATCGTTGATCCCACAACAGGTAAAAGCCTGCCACCCGGTGAAATTGGGGAAGTTGTCGTAACTCTATTCAACAGGACTTATCCCCTCATTAGATTTGGTACGGGGGATTTATCAAAACTGCTGAAAGAAGAGTGCAGGTGCGGCCGTGAGACCGAAAGGATAG
This sequence comes from uncultured bacterium, assembly GCA_964571845.1. Taxonomy (GTDB): domain Bacteria; phylum Hydrothermota; class Hydrothermia; order B15-G9; family WFZT01; genus WFZT01. The sequence continues at coordinate 14,473 of CAZNDM010000055.1, forward strand.
CAGGTTTTCTCGGCAGAATAGGCGATGCAGTTAAAGTTAGAGGAATGTTTGTTCATCCGGGGCAGATACAGGGAGTTCTCAAAAGATACGAGATCTTTGCGGATTTTGTGGCTGAAGTTACGAGGGAAGGGGAGAGGGATTTCCTGCTTCTGAAGGTCGAAACCGGGGATCCTGAGAAAGCTGAAAAACTGAGGGATGAGATTCTGGAGAAACTGAGAGATGTACTCAGGGTTCGGGTAGATAGGCTTGAATTCGTTAGCTTAAATAGTTTAAAATCAGAAAAGAAAATAATTGACAAAAGGGAATGGAAATAAGGAGGAAGAGAGATGTTTGTTAAAGATGTTATGACCCCAAGTCCCATAACAGTAACACCTGACACACTGGTTATTGACGCTGAGAAAACCATGAGGGAGAATAAGATTCGTGCCCTCCCTGTGGTTAAGGGTGATAAGCTCGTTGGTATAGTTACCATCAATACTTTGAGAGAGGCAATGCCTTCGAAAGTTACGACTCTCAGTCAGCATGAGATACAGTATCTTCTCCTGAAATTGAAGGTAGAGGATGTAATGACGCGAAATCCGATAACTGTTAACGAAAATGCACTACTTGAAGAGGCTGCGATACTCATGAATAAGTACAGAATAGGTCATCTTCCTGTACTGAATGATGAGAAAAAACTCGTAGGGATCATCACGGAGACGGACATTTTCAAAACCATGATTAAAATTCTCGGACTCGAAGAGGAGGGTATCAGGCTAACTATTGAAGATGTTCCAGTGGAAGCGGGGAAAATTGCGGATATTGTATGTACTATATCTCAATTCAATCCGCTAATTCTCAGTTTGACAACCCTGATGTCTCCTGATAAGAAGAAGAGAACCATCGTGATGAGAATAAAGGTTGCAAATCCGGATAAAGTTTTTTCAACTTTGAGGGACAAAGGATATAAACTTTTTGTGAAGTATTAAACGGCCACTCTTCAGGAGGGAGTGGTTTTTCTGCATCTCAGTTTTTGGGAGAGTTTGCTGGATTTCCGTGGGATGTCAGCAGATTATCGATACATAGTTTTTGCAATTGAACTGTCCTGAAAATGTATTTAGGTAAGAGAGAACAGTATTTTTAACACCTTCCTCAAGTGAAGTAAGACCGATGGAATCTCTCCAGTCTCCCCAACCACATATCTTCAAGGCGTGGGGAGATAAAGTAGGGGTTAGTAAGAGCAAAATTTGACAGAGAAGAGCAATTGAAGTTTTTTATTGCTCTCCCTTTTGTTTCCTTCCCGTAGCAGAAATGATGTGTGGGGAAAAAACACTTCCTGCAAAGCTTTGCTTTCTATGGGGGGATTGTTTCACAGACGCCTCCCCCGAACCTCGGAGTGGTTCGGGGGAGGATCACCTTTCACTCTCCTCCCCCGCTTTGCGGGGGAGGATAAAGGAGGGGGTAAAAAGAGCAGAATTGACAGAGAGAAGCATGTGGGGCTTTTATTGCCCTCCCCTCAATCCCCTCCCACTTCGCGGGAGGGGAGATTGTGGGTGATCCTCTCGCATAGCGGGAGGGGAGACTGTGAGAGTCTCTATCCTTATATCGCTTAAAGTTATTAAGGAAGGTATTAAGCAACCCCTCCCCCACAGTGCGTTAGCAGTGTGGGGGAGGATAAAGGAGGGGGCAGAAAGAGCGGATTTGACAGAGAAAAGC
>CAZNDM010000056.1:0-14834 GCA_964571845.1 uncultured bacterium
CAACCTCTCCTACTACGAAGTGGGAGGGTTCACTTACAATCTCCCCTGACACGAAGTAGCAGGGGCCACTCGCAAACTCCTCTTCGACAATTTGTGAGGGGTCACTCGCAAACTCCCCTCCCGCTTGCGGGAGGGGATTAAGGGGAGGGCAATAAAACTTCACCCGCTTTTCCCCGACAGATCTGCCCTTTTACCCCCTCCTTCATCCTCCCCCAAACCTCTCCGAGGTTCGGGGGAGGGGTTAAAAAATCCTCCCCCGCAAAGCAAAGTTTTAGAAGAGCGGTTTGAGAGTGTTTTCCGGAGAGTTAGAGGAGGGGGTTGAGAGCTTTCTTCATCGTGACTCAAAGTGTCATGCGGAAGCGTTTACCCACAACTTCCCCCCGCTATGTGGGAAGAGTCATCGACAACCTCCCCTCTCACGAAGTGGGAGGAGTCCACACAATCCCCCTCCCGCTTGCGGGGGGTCACCCACAAACTCCCCTCCCACGAAGTGGGAGGGGTCACTCGCAAACTCCCCTCCCGCTTGCGGGAGGGGATTGAGGGGAGGGCAAGAAAAACATCATCTGCTTTTCCCTGTTAAATATGCTCTTTCTGCCCCCTCCTTAATCCTCCCCCAAACCTCTTCGAGGTTCGGGGGAGGGGCTCTGTATCTTCCCTCATCACTTCCACGCTGTGGGGAGAGGTTTGAAGAGGGTCCCTCCCCACTGCGGGGGAGGGGTTTGTATTACATAGCGTCAGAAGAAGCTCTATTACATCCTTTTGTCTGTGGCAGACGAAGGTTATCTATAACTGTCCACCAGTGGTGTTTTATCCACTGCCCTACCCACTTGTGAAAGTCTCCTTCCTTCATCCTGCCATGAAATAGAAGTAAAACTCACAATCTTCCCTCCCGCATTGCAGGGGTTCACAACCAACTCCCCTCCCACGAAGTGGGAGGGGATTGAGGGGAGGGCAACAAAACCCCCACCTCCTCTCCCCTGTCAAATCCGCTCTTTCTAACCCCTCCCAATCCTCCTCCGCAAAGCGGGGGAGGAGATTGAAAGGTGATCCTCTCCCACGCCTCGGAGAGGCGTGGGAGAGGGGTTGTGTAGTCGCCTATAACTCGTCCGCAGCCTCGATGAGGTTACTTTGTAAACTATACCGTCAATTCCCTACTCTCCTATATCCCACCCGCAGTGCGGTAGATGGGGATGAATATTCCCACAACACAGCCGTGCCCCGGAGAAGAAACTTATGTATTCCACCAAAATACAACCCTGCGAGTGGAGTTTACTCTTCCATAACACTCCAGCACAGAGGGAAAGGCTTCAGTTTATTCCCCCACAATGCTACATGTGAGTTAAACCTCTCCTCAACTCCCAACCGTCACTTTGAAGAGGGAAATTGGTGAGTATCCTATACCACAGTGCCAACGCATCGAAGAGGAGAATGTTAAAAATTACATATCTCCTTTCTTCAGGGCAATTTTTTCAAACATCCACTCTACCTGATATTGAAAAGTGAGGGTCAAGCCATTAGAATATGCAACTGTCAGGGCCGTTAGCTCAGGTGGCAGAGCACCTGATTTTTAATCAGGGGGTCGCAGGTTCGAATCCTGCACGGCCCATAGTCGTGGGCCCGTGGCGCAGTGGGAGCGCGGGTGACTGGCAGTCACCAGGTCGTGGGTTCAAGTCCCACCGGGTCCACTTTCCTTGACAGAATTTTCCCCCTCGTAATATACTAAACCCCAAATTTTCTTTGAACGGAGGATGATTTCGCCATGATGTTAATGAGAAAGCTCAGAAAGACTACAAAATTTTACCTCTGGATCATCGTTGCGGCATTCATTGGATGGATTATATTTGACCTCGGAGCAAATATTGTCGGCAAAAGAAATGCAAAACCCTGGCAAAGAGGCATCATCGCTGAAGTCGATGAACACAAAATCCCTGTCAGGTATTATAATCAGGTCTTTCAGCAAATTTATAACGATAGTTTAAAAGCAAAAAAGGGAATCTCCCTCTCAGAACAGGAAGAAGAAAAAATTCAGCAGGAGGCGTGGAATAAAATCCTTGAATCCATCAGATGGCAAAAAATCATCGAAGAAAGACATCTCGATCTCAGTGATCCAACTGTTTTAAAAATAATTGAAACGAGTCCTCCACCTGAAATTTTGAGAGATACCTCCTTTCGTACACCGGACGGCAGATTTGACTTCCAGAAGTATCTCCGGATTCTCCGCGACCCGAGAAATCTCCAGTATTTTAAATATTACGAGCAGAAAATCAGGACCGAGGTCCCAAAGGATGTGGTAAAATCGGACATTCTCATATCCTTACCCCTCTCTGAAACCGAGCTTTTTGAGATGTACAAGAGACAAAACATGAGATTCAAAGCTGAAATTCTCAACTTTAACATCTATTATGTACCCGATTCCCTCATCAAATTCACCGAAGACGACCTCAAAAAATATTACGAGTCACACAAAGATGAGTTTCGCGAGTCCGCAAAGGCAAATCTCGAGCTCGTAATCCTAAGGAAACTTCCGTCTTCACAGGACACATCTGATGCAAGGGATAGAATCTACACCGCTTACGAGGAATTGAAAAATGGTGAAAAATTCGAGGAGATTGCAAAATATTACACAGAAGACCCGGCAACCAAGGACTCTGGTGGCGTTGTTGGCTGGATAAAGCCAGCAGACAGAAGATACGGTTACCTTTTCCCTATCGCAAAAAATCTGAAAAAAGGTGAATTTTCCGAACCTACTTTAACACCAAGAGGATGGGTCATTGTAAAACTTCTGGATAGACCCAAAAGAGGTGCAGATAGTCTAAAAGTCGCTTTCATACTCGTAAAAATAAGACTGAGCTCTTCAACAAGAACGGATCTCAGCCAGAAGATGAGAGATTTCATCGACAGAGCCAAGGAAATCGGATTTGCTGAAGCAGCAAAAGAGATGAAACTTGAAGTAACCGAAACCGGACCATTCAGACTCGATCTCGGCTTTATCCCCAAAATTGGCATTGACAGGGAAATTATCAGGTTTATCAAGGAAAATGATCCGGGCACCATATCTCCTTTATTCAGCAAACCATACTTCTTTGTCGTCTTTAGAATCAAGGAAAAGACCCCACCATCACTCCCACCATTTGAGAAAGTCAAGAAAAAAGTTGAAATTCAGTACAAGAAGGCAAAGAAGGAGCAACTCGTCGAGGAGCTCGCCCAGAAAGCTGAGAATATGCTGAAAAAAGGTCTGTCATTCAGCCAGGTTGCCGATTCATTAAAAGCCTATGGAGTGAAATATGCAGAAACTGGCGAGCTAAAATGGGGTCAGCCTATCAAAGGAGTTGGTGTTAATTACACACTCTACGGGGTAATTTATGCTCTGAAACCCGGTGAGATCTCTCCACCTGTAAAGTACAACTCCGGTATTCTCATTGTTAAACTTCTCGATAAGAAAGTCCCCACAAAAGACGAATTTGAGAAGAATAAACTTGAATTTGCCCTCAAATACAAGTACAGAACCATTGATAGACTGTGGACCACCTGGAACAAAGAGCTGACGAGTGACAAAGGCGTCAAAGATTACAGAAGCTACCTGCTGTATTAGCCCATGGAATGTTATATGACAGGCTCGTAAGAATCGATCGCATTGAAAACTTTGAAATCAACAGGAAGGCTGTCTGGGGATTACTGGGTTATCGTTTCAGATCAACTGTCATCAATTCCAGGATAAAAAAACTTGTTGACGAGTGTTTTGAAGAAGCTGACAAAATCATTGAGCCTCGTGGAACTTATATAATTCGAAAGATCAGGCAAAAAAACGAACAGATCAGACTTTATAACACTGATCTTATCCTCCCCGGTGAATCAATGAGAAAGCTCCTGAAGGATTCATTTGCCGTTGTGCTTATGGCTGTTACCATAGGTCCTGGTATTGACGCGAAAATCAAAGAGGAGACCGAAAAGGGACGAGTGGAAAGGGCTCTCATCTTTGATGTTATCGGATCTGAAGCAGTTGAGGCTGTTGCAAACGCTCTGAACCATCTCCTTGACACACAGGCGAGACATACACGGGCATTTCTCACCATGAGGTTTAGTCCCGGTTACGGCGATCTGCCACTTGAATTTCAGAAAGAGATTTACAGGGAACTGAGACTTGACGAAATGGGAATACAGATTAATGAAAAAAACCTTCTATTTCCACAAAAAACCATTACGGCTGTAATAGGAGTCGAAAAATGATCATTGATCTTCTTCGTGAAAGGATACTCATACTGGATGGTGCCATGGGCACTGAGCTCATCCGCAGAACAGGCATAAAGTTTGAATTTCCTGAACTCCTGAATTTAGAGAACCCTGACCTCATCAAGCGAATACACGAGGATTATATCGCTGCAGGAGCTGACATAATTGAGACAAACACATTCGGCGCAAACAGGATTAAGCTCGCAGAGTTTGGTGCGTCAAACATGGTGAGAGAATTAAACGAAGCGGCTGTCAAAATCGCGAGTGAAGCACGGGGATCAAAAGATGTACTTATCGCCGGCTCAATTGGTCCCATAGGGAAATTAATAAAACCTCTTGGAGAGCTTGATGAGGACGAAGTTTACAGCGTTTACAGAGAGCAGGCTGAGGCTCTCGCAAACGGAGGCGCTGATCTGATCCTGATCGAAACTCAGATAGACATTCTTGAAGCCAAGATCGGAGCAAGGGCTGCCAAGGACGCGACTGATCTTCCCGTAGCAGTTTCAATTTCCTATCCCATGGAAGGTGGATTAACAGTTACCGGATCAGATCCTGAAATTGCAGCTATTACTTTTGCATCCACTGATATTGATATTTTTGGCTTGAATTGTGGGGGCCATCCACGCGAATTCATCAATTTTATCGAAAAAATCAATCGGCATTCCACAAAACCGCTCATTGTTTATGCCAATGCAGGGATTCCGGAAAAGCACGACGATAAGATCGTCTATCCGCTCGGTCCTGAGGATTATTTGCAGTATCCTCTGAAATTTTATGAGCTTGGAGCCAGTATCATCGGCGGCTGCTGTGGTACAACACCGGACCACATAAAACTGATCGCAGATGCACTCAAAAATAAACCACCAAAACAAAGGAGTTCAATCGAAACATACTTTAGAGCAGCAAGCAGAAACTCCACTATCTTTGTGGGTAAAAAATTCAAATTCCGTGTCATTGGCGAAAACATTAACCCTTATGGCAAGAAAAGGCTCAATACTGAGCTTGAAAAGGGCGAACTGAAACTTGCGAGAGAGCTCGCAAGAAAACAGGAAGAGGCAGGCGCCCACGCCCTCGATGTTAACCTCGGCCGAAGAGGTGAAAAGGACGCAGTGTTTTATTCATCAGCTATTAGAAACTTACAGAATGTTACAAAACTCCCCCTTTTTATCGACAACTCAAGTGCTGAAGCAATTGAACTGGCTTTCAAGGTGTATGCAGGAAAACCCGTTCTTAACTCAGTAAGCGGAGACAATTCGGACACGTTACTCCCCATTGCCAGAAAATACGGAGCTTCCGTTGTTCTTCTTGCAATGGATGAAAAAGGCATACCAGAGACAGCGTCCGGAAGAATCAAAATTATCGAAAAACTTGTCGAGAAAGCCCTTCAGATGGGGTTTTCTATGAATGACATTATAGCAGATCCTGTTGTCCTAACCATATCAACATCGCGTGAGAATCTCGATGTTACATTGAGCACTATAAAAAGCCTCTCTGAGCTCGGAATTAGCACCACTGCAGGTCTATCAAACCTGTCCTATGGTCTTCCTGCGAGGAAATTCCTCAACCGTTCGTTTCTCCCTATTGCCATCTGGCACGGACTGGATTCTGCCATTATGAATCCTCTCGATACGGAGATGATGAACCTTATCCATGCAACTGACGCCCTTGTGGGCAGGGATCCCGGCATGAAATTCTTCATTGAGAAGTACGGCAAACAGGTGGACCTGAGGATTGAAACTGACGAGAGAAAGGCTCTTACGAGAGAGGAAGAGTTATTCAACGCCGTGGTCGATGGGGAGAAAGATAAGACCGTCGAGCTTACAAAAAGCCTGATAGATTCAGGAATGAACGCCTTTGATGTTTTGAACAAAATCCTGATACCGGCGATGCAAAAAGTCGGTGAACTTTACGAAAAGAAGGTGTACTTCCTGCCTCAACTGATCCTATCAGCAGAGGCAATGGAGGGAGCTGCTCAGGTTCTTGAAAAATATCTAAAAATCGATGGTAAGGCTTCAAAAAAGGCAAAAATCGTGATGGCAACAGTCAAGGGTGACCTGCACGACATCGGGAAAAACATCGTTTCCCTTGTTCTTCGGAACTACGGATACGAAGTCATTGATCTCGGGAAAAATGTTAGCGCCAAAAGAATCGTCGAAACTGCCAGGAAGGAGAGAGCTGATTTTATTGGACTTTCAGCTCTCATGACGACAACAATGGATGGAATGAAAGATGTAATTGAACTCAAAAACAGGGTATATCCGGACGCAAAGGTTCTGATAGGTGGAGCTGCGGTAAATCAAAAGTTTGCAGATGAAATTGGTGCCGACGCCTATTGCAGGGATGCCATTGATACTGTAAGAAAAATCGAGGAGCTTCTCAAAAAATGAACTTTCGGGAATTCTTCGATGAAAAAGATCACATAATCTTCGACGGTGCCATGGGCACAGAGATCTATGCTCGTGGCGTACCCAAGGGTCTATGCTATGACGAGCTTAACATCACGATGCCTGAAATCGTTATTGAAATTCACGAGGCTTACAAAAAAGCTGGTGCAGAAGTCATAACAACCAACACCTTCGGTGCCAACAGATTTATCCTTGAAGAATACTTCGGTATCGGTAAAAAAGTCAGAGAGATCAACTACTATGGAGCCAGAATTGCAAGACAGGTTGCAAAAAATGACATCTTTGTGGCAGGTTCGATTGGTCCAATTTCGAGACCACTCGACAGAGACAAGAGACTCTCCGATGATGAAGCCCGTGAAATCTTTAAAGAACAGATCGAGGCACTACTTGATGGCGGTGTCGATTTGCTCGTTTTCGAAACTTTTTCCTGCCTCGATGAACTCCTGGTTGGAATTGAGGTAGCAAGAGAGGTTAAAAATGATGTTTTTATCATTGCGGAAATGTCTTTTCCCAGTAACGGCTTAACGCTTTTTGGCAAAAACCCATACGAAGTGGGATCAAAACTCGATCAATCCACCGCTGATGTCATAGGATCAAACTGTGGCATAGGTCCCCAGAATGTTTACGAAGTTGTAAGAAAAATGGCAGCGGTCACATCAAAAGAGCTGTCTGCCATGCCCAATGCCGGACTTGCCCAGTTCGTACAGGGAAAATTTTACTATCCCTACAACCCTGATTACTTTGCTGAATATGGCAAAAAACTCCTTCTGGCTGGAGTCAAAGTACTTGGCGGCTGTTGCGGTACGACTCCTGAGCACATAAAAAGATTGAAGGAAAAACTAAAGGGTCTAAAAAGAGGCAGGAGGAAGCTTAAAAGCGTTAAGGTTGTCTCTCACGATGTGTCGTTGAGAAAAGAAGAAGAGGTAAAGTCGCGACTGAAAAAACTTCTTGAAACTGGCGGGGTCTTCCTGATGGAAGTGGATCCACCTCGTGGGGCAAACTTTGATAGTTTCGTGAAGAAGATCGAACCGTATGTCGAAAACATTCACGGACTTACTGTTTCAGACAGTCCAATGGCAAGGCCAAGAATGTCCCCGATATCCACCGCAAAACTCCTGAAAGACAGGCTCAAAAAGGAAGTTGTCGTCCACTACACATGTCGCGACAGGAACATAATTGGTATGCAATCCGATCTACTTGGAGCCCATGCACTTGGCCTTGAGAATTTTATTGCCCTTGGAGGAGACCCCCCGTCAATTGGTGACTATCCTTTTGCAACCGGTGTATATGATCTGACATCCGAAGGATTGGTTGAGCTTATGTCTGCCTTGAACCACGGCGTTGATTTTCTCGGTAATCCGATCACATCCAAAACCGGGTTTTTCATCGGTATAGCAATGAAAATTCCGGATGATCCGGAGAAAGAACTGGAGGGGGTTTTACGAAAAATCAAAAAAGGTGCACATTTTGTCGTAACTCAACCCGTGTTTGACACAGAAAAGGCTATCAGGGCATTCAAATTTTTGAGAGAAAAAGGGATTCCCATTGTGGCAGGTATCCTGCCCCTCATATCTTACAAAAACGCAGAATATTTGCACTTCGAGGTCCCGGGCATCGAAATTCCTCACGAATTTCTCCAGAGGATGATGGGAAAATCAGGAGAGGCTGGTGAAAGTGAGGGTATCAGAATTGCCGTTGAAATACTCGAGAAAATCTTTACCGAAGTAAACGGTATCCTGATTATGCCTCCCCTTGGAAAATACTATCTTGCATCAAGACTCGTATCTGAATTTTTTGCCATCAAATGATAGGCAACAAGAGCCGTGTTGACATGAATCCTCACAGTGTCCATGAGATCAGGAGCGTATCCTCCACCAAGTGTGATTGCCACTGGAATACCTCTTTTGTGTGCCTCTGAAAGTACAATTTCATCCCTCTTTTTGAGCCCTTCAATACTCAACATGAGATCACCCAGCACATCACCCCTGTACGGGTCTGCCCCTGCCTGATAAACCACGAATTCAGGCTTAAATTCATCGTATATTCGGGGAACTACATCACTTAAGATCTCGAGATACTTTTCATCCGATGTGAGATTTGGCAAACCAATGTCCAGATCACTCTTCTCCTTTGGTACAGGGTAAAGGTATTCCTGGTGTATGGAGAAAGTGAAAACTCTGGGTTCGTTTCGGAAAATGTGGGCTGTTCCGTTGCCCTGATGAAGGTCGCAGTCAACGACCGCAGCCTTCTGAATTCTACCCTCAATCAGCAGTTTTTTAATGGCAAATGCAATGTCGTTTACATAACAAAATCCTTCGGCATGGTCCTCGTAGGCGTGGTGAAATCCCCCACCTATGTGATACCCAAACCCCTGCTCAAGTGCAATGTACGAAGCTTTCAGGGTGCCGCCCGCCATCAGTATAAACCCTTCCACGATGGATCGGTTCAAAGGCATTTCACTCCGTGAAGTACGCCATGTCCACCTCAGGTTTACAAAATCCTCAATGTACTCCGGATCGTGCACAATCTTTAAATCTTCAGGGGAAATCTGGATGGGCTGCTCGACCTCGTTTTCCTTCACAACTCCAAGCCGTAAGAGTTCTTCGAGGATTTTTTTGTACTTGATGTTCGGGAAAATGTGTCCTTCAAGATCCATCGTAACATATTTTTCAGAGTAAACGACCTTCATCTCAATCCTCCAGGAGTGATTTGAGATATGCTTTAATTAAAACTTTGTAGTCCTCCGGAATGTCCCTGTTGCGATCAATGTCAAACAGCAGGGCTTTGATACGGTTTCTTATGATCTCCTGCTTTAACTTTTCAGGGGATTTTGTCGAATAAACCTTTCCCGGCTTTGACTCCCTTTTTCGGGTAAATTCCTGCTTGTGAATAGACCTCTGAGCTTCGAGAAGCTTTACGAGCAATCTCTTTTGTTTTTTGAAAATCCGTGAGTCGTATTTTCCGCTTTTCAGGGCTTTCTCAACTTCTTCCATCTCTTTTGAAATCTGCTCAAGCATACGGGAAAGGGAGGACGATGTTTGGGTGAGTTTCATGGCTTCCTCAACGAGTTTTCTAATAGCTGCCTGCTGAGCCGCCATACCAAGTAACTGATTCATTGATGGATTTGGCATGGACATGAGGCTTTTGCCCTGCTGATTCAATCCTGCCTGTTTTTTTGCCGCTTCGCTCAGCTTCTTCATTGCTTCTTCAAAGTAAGTGGAGCTTCCACCCTGCTTCTTTAAATTCTTCTCAGCTCCATAAAGTTCGAGAATAGCGAGATTTACAAAGGCAAGTGCCCTGTTGAGATCATTATCCCCGGGCCTTCTAAATGTCTCAAGTGATTTCCCGATCTTCTTCATTGTCTGCATTGCCCCGTAGGTCAGTCCGAGTGCACGGGGATTTAAAGCCATTGTGTTCTTAAAAATATCCATCATTTCACGGAATGCTGTCTCAGTGGCGTTGTAAGTCGCCATCTGCCTCTGAGCAATATCAAAGTAACTCTCTTTTAGCGATGAATTCAAATTCCTGACAGATCTGTTCACATCAGCCTGAACACCGGAAACGAAAACAAGCTCCTGGCGAACCTTCTTTATTTTCTCTATTAACTCTTTCTTTCTCTTCCCAACGAGCTCCTTTCTGGACTCCTCGAGTTTTGATGCAATCTCTTCCATCTTCCGGGCAGACTTTTCCATTTCGGAAACGGCTTTGTCTTCGTTTCCCTGTTCCATACTCTTTAGAGCCCCGGAGAGAGACTTCTCAAGGTCCTTGAACTCAGAGTTCAAGATGTCATGAAGTGACTTTTTAAGAAACTTATCCGAGATGTTCGAGGCAAATTCTTTGAGCTCTTCCCTGAGATTTTTTATTTCTTCAAAAAGAACTTTCTCCCTTCTCACACCTGCCGTGTCTCCGGAGATGTATTTGTCCTTTATAATCAACTGCTGGTTCTCAAGCTCTCTCAACCTCTGTGCAAACTCTTTGAGCTTCTGCTCTTCTTTGAATCGACGGAGGATGTTTTCCATCCTCTCAAGATTCTGCTTCAGCATTTCCTGGTTTATCTTGAGTTTTTCAAGGGCTTCTGCAAGCTGTTCAGGTGAGATCTTCTTTTCCATTAACCTGTTGAGATTTTCAAGAATCTGCCTCAGCTCCTCGGTCAGGGATTCCTGAAATAGTTTTTGAATTTCCTGAATTTTCCTTGCAATTTCAGGATCAAGCGACATCTTCTGCTGGATCTCGTCAAGAGCACGATTTATCTTCTCAAAAGATTTCTTAACCTGCTCGATAAACTTTTTCTCCTCCTGAATCAACTCTCTTAAAGATTCCTTTTTGGACCAGTCAACATTTTTCTCACTTTTTACGAGGGTTTCAAGCTGTTTTATCTTCTCCATCAATTTCTGTGTGTGCTGCTGGACACTCTTGATCTCTTTCACACCGGAATCACCAGCGGCCGCAGTTTCCCTGTAGAGCTCTTCGAGAGTTGGGAACCTAACGATCAGGGCTTCAGATGTGTCAGCCTGGTTTTTCAGGTCTTTTCCAGTTGCAAAAACCGAAAGTTCATCACCCGGCATCATCGTGATATCAGAAAGATCCAGCCTCATTGTAACAGTGTCTTCAAACTCACCGTTGTATGTGCGCACAAGCGTGTCCTTTTTTGTGTTGTTAAAAACAATTAAAATTCCAGCATTTTTCAAACCAAAGTCGTCGTAAACCCTGATGACAAGCGGTATTTTCATATCTTCTGGAAGATCCACAATACCGCGGGGATAGATTATTTCAACATCCGGTGGATTGTCGCTTATCGGAATAACAGAAATTCTGTAAGGAGATACGACTTCAAGACCTTCCTTAAAGAGAGAAAACTCGAGATCTTCTGTATCCCGAACCGTTATGTGAAATTTCCCGACTCCACCTCTGATCACCTGTCTTTTAAACCTTATGGAGTCAGACAGTGACGAGAAAACATTCAGTGTGAGCCGGGTTCCAGAAAGATAGGCAAGATATCCGGGATTTTTTACAGAGTAAACTCCAGCACCAAGATACCCGGGCATGCGTGCTTTTACAACAATTGAATCTATGAAAGGCTTCTCAACGACATTTATGTGAACAGGATTCACCCTGAAATCCTTTGCGGTTAAAATGTATCTGCCCGGCATCAGTCCTCTGAACTCATATTCACAGAGGGTATCCGACACTTTCAGGGGATAAACAATCACAGTGTCATCCCTTGATAATAAGAAAAGTGGTATCGAATCGATCCTGAAATTAACGGGCTTTAAAAACACATTGAATGTAGAATCGTTAAAAGCCTTGATATGGGGTGGTTTTAGAACCCCGGATTTAACGACCTCCGGGATATCACCTTTCAACCTCAAAATTGCCCATGTGTACTTCCCGGGGAATACAACAAAAGCAAGAAGGAAAATTGCTATTTCGAGGAGAGAGGTCCTCAGTATCTGCTGATTGAAAGAATATACCTTTGATGGTGATACATTATTCAGAATTCTGGATGTCTCTTCTCTCAGCCTTTCAAGCAAAAATTCAGAATACCCGCCATCCTCTCCAATCCCGATCACGGTTACAAGGCGGTTTTTAAACTCCGGGTACCTCTTTTCAATAAGTTCAGCCACCCTGAGATCAGATTTGAATCTTAAAAATTTTTTCAAAAAGTAAAACGCTGAGAGCACGGGAGAAACGATCAGAAAAGCATAAAATCCCTTGTGGATCAGAGGCAGAAGGAGTAATCCCAGAGAGATTACTCCCGCACCGAGGAAGACAGATTCAACGAGCGTGATAATAAAAATCCTTCGTCTTACGGCAGAGATGATTTTCATGAGGACAATTTTAAAACCGGCAGGATGAGTTCCTCAAGGGATATGCCACCGTGGAAAATTCCCCCTTCGTAAATTTTTTTATAAACATTGGGATCAGATGGATAAACGAGGAAATGATACTCATAAGTTATCGCCAATCTTGACTTTGTTTTTATAATGGGCAACTTCCATTCAGGCAGGTTGTAAACCATAAAAGCGCCTTTATCCTTAACTCTCGCAGAATCTCCGAATTTGAACCTCAGGCCCTGTGTAAGATCGTCTCCACCTATGATGATCACAGGATGCTTGACCTCAACCCAGCCATGATCTGTTGTCGAAAAAACCGTGTAACCTTTGTTTACAAGATCCTGAAGAAAAGCATCAAGTCTCGCATCTTTTAGGATAAAGTTGCACCACCTGATAAACGAAGCTTCATCACCAGCAATGTCCTTAAGCGCCTCAACCTCCTGTCGCAGGTGAGAAATTAGATCAAGGAAATTGAGGACAAAAACTTCAAACTGCCTGTTCTGAATTTTAAGATTCCTGAGCTGTGTCTGGGAATTTATTTTTTGAAATCCAAATTCTATGTCTCTCAGACCGTGGTAGTTGAGATTTTCCTTCAAAAGCTCCATCTCATGCCTGTTGTCCCGAAGCCATTCAGGGTGCAACTTGTGTATTTCGTCAGGTGTTTTACCTGCAAATATTGCATTACGGGCAAAAACAGTCGCCGTGGGCAAAATTCCCATATAGGGTGTAATCTCTACATTGACGCTGCCCGGAAGCATCTTTGCAAGGTGCAAAAATTGATCAAATCTGAAACTATCAAATACAAAAAACGCCACTTTTTCCCCCGCCTTCAAGAGCGGGAACACCTCTTTTTCGAGAATGTTGTAACTCCTCAGATAATCTTCTTCAAACAGGGAAGGATAATTGTCCTTTATCCACCTTCCAAACGCATTGTTCTGGGCAGAGAGCTCTTCAATAAGCATTTCGTCGTCTGGATTTTCCGCCTTCCACCGCAAAAGGAGCTCACCTTTCTTTATCCATCCTTCGTAGTTTTCAGGTAAATCAAGTATTTCAGAGTACCGCTCGGAGATCTTCTTGCCTTTGAGCTTCTCTTTTAACCTGTCAGCCTCAAGTCTTTTGACAAGGGCAAGTAACTGTGTGGGCTTGATCGGCTTGATTATGTAATCAAATATGTCTTCAGCTATGGTTTCCTCAATTACATCTTTATCGGAAATCATGGAAACCAGTGCCACAGGAATGTTGGGAGATATTCTCTTGATCCTCTTTAAAGTTTCGAGGCCATTCAATCCGGGCATACGATAGTCCAGCAAAATGAGGTCAAATGTCTCTTTTCTCAGGATTTTAAGGGCATCTTCAGGATGATCAACCGTCTTTACCTCGATACCCTCCCTTTCGAGGAATTTAAGGTGAGGCTTGAAACCTTCAATTTCGTCGTCAACCCAGAGGAGTTTCATCTACAGGAAACGACCTCCAGAGGATCCGAATATTGCTTTAATCTTTCCCCATGAGCTCGAATCGAGCCCTGACATCACAGGATTTGCCGCTCCCGGTGTTGGACCATTGGGGACACGCCAGTCAGTTGATGCATCCCTGTCTCTCCCATTTGGGATTCTTGCGATAATGTCTGAATTTACCATTATTCCCGGATACCAGAGGGAAACAGTGTAATACCGCCACGAAGGATCCGGTGTACCCCAGTTGATCTGGTCAACAACCTCGTTCTCTGGATTTATCAGCTGAAGCATGTCTGCTGATCTATTCAAACCCGAGCCAACAGTATGATCAAGGGGCTCAAAAATGGGTGCCGTCACATCCGGAAAGATAACATGAAAATTGTCAGCATAATTAACGATTAAAAAGTACGAATGGGGAGCAATTGTCCCGTGTAATACATCCTCTCCCGACCTATTCCTGATCTTCCAGCCATCCAGACTGATGGCTGAAGATGTGGGATTGTAAATTTCCACCCACTGAACAGATCCCATAGAGACTTCATTGAGTACAAGGTGCTCTGCAAACAGCGGGAGTGATATAAAAATTAGCACCAGAAACTTTTTCATACGATTAATAAACTAAACCCACGGAAATTTAATGTCAAGAGCCTGGGGGATGTGAAAGTTACTGTATCAGTATCACCAATTTTTCTCTCCGGATTTGTGGCAATATTTTCCAATGTGACCAAATCTTACCCACTCTCTCTGGTACCTGAAAACGCTCCACAAAGTGATCCCCATGACCTATCCCTCCCACGAAGTGGAATACTCGTAATCACAACTCCCCTCCCGCTTTGCGGGAGGGGTCACCTTCAAACTCCCCTCCCGCTTGCGGGAGGGGATTGAGGGGAGGGTAATAAAACTCCCACCTG
>CAZNDM010000057.1:0-28307 GCA_964571845.1 uncultured bacterium
GGGGGAGGGGTTGCTAAATGCCTTCCTTCATAACTTTAAGTGATATAAGGATAGAGACTCTCACAATCTCTCCCCCACTCTGCGGGAGGTTCCCCTGCACCCCCCTCCCGTAATGCGGGAGGTCCAGTCACAACTCCCCTCCCACGAAGTGGGAGGGGATTGAGGGGAGGGCAACAAAACTCCCACATGCTTTTCTCTGTCAAATCCGCTCTTTCTGCCCCCTCCTTTATCCTCCCCCGCAAAGCGGGGGAGGAGAGTGAAAGGTAATCCTCCCCCACGCCTCGGAGAGGTGTGGGGGATTGTGTGTTCCCACAAACACATCGCACTATGAAGGTAGTGTATTTTCAAAAATACACCTGCACTCTGGGGGGAGTTAATGTATTCTCCCACACCCCATCTCCGCCACGAGGCTCTTTTGAAAATCCACATGTATCCCCACATTGACTTTCATTTGCCACTCGCAGTCATTTACCCGGTGCATTATATCAATTGCTCAAGTTTCATCGGTAATCCAGCGATAACCTCTTCCGCTGAAGGATTCACCTTCCAACTCTCTCCCAGCCTGTGGAAGAAGGTTTACCTTTCATTTTTCACCTCAATGGAGCGGAAGAGCATGCCACAATTGTCCCTATCAAACCAAGGGCATTTTTCCCAAAAAATGCTCTCGTGCCAGACCGATTTGACACTTTTTGACCCTGAATTTATCTTTGAGCATTATGAAGAAACTGATACTATTTGTCTTACTAACTGCAGGATGTACCAACAGGGCTTTTCTTGGAACCGCACAAGATCTTGCACACGACATTGAAATTATTCTCCAGGACACAATTCTCAAAACAGCTACTGTGAGTATTAAGGTGATCGATCTCGAATCTGGAAAGACGGTTTATCAGAAAAATCCCAAAAAATTACTGCTTCCGGCATCAAATGGAAAAATTTTTACAGCAGCCACCGCGCTTTATTTCCTCGGACCCTGGTTCAGGACTCATACAGATTTCTTCACTGACCACAGCGGGAATATTTTCATTAAAGGATATGGAGACATGGGATTTACATACAGAGACATGCTTTTTGTTTCTGAGCTCCTGCGGCAGAAACTGCATGACACACCTCGATGTATCTATGTTGATGGCTCTTATTTTGATTCACTTAAGATCGGTCAGGGCTGGATGTGGGATGATCTTCCTTACTATTACTCCTCACGAATTTCAGCCCTTGGAGTGGACGAAAATGTCGTTACAATCTACATTTCACCAGCAGAATCTTACGGTTTCAGACCATCAGTGAGGACATTTCCATCCTCAAAATTTTTCACGATTGTAAACAACGCATTAACGGTTTCGGATACAGATTCTCTTAAAATAAGAGTCGGTATAAAGGGTAAAGACAACAGGGTGGTGATTACAGTAAGCGGGCAGATACCAATCAATTCACCTACCCTGAGATATGTAAGAAGCTACGATTTTCCGGAAAGATTTTTTGGATTCCACCTTGGTGAGCTTCTTTCTGACAGTTTTGGGGGGTGCGTGCGTGAGACGGTGTTTGTGCCAGATTCCACACTTGATACACTTCTTGTATTTTACTCCAGACCTCTCTCAGAGCTCGTTCGTGAGATGATGAAATGGAGTTCCAATTTCAAAGCAGAGTGCATATTAAAGCTAACAGCTGCCGAGGTGCTCGGACCACCAGGAAGTGCGAGGAAGGGAATTTCACTGGTCAAGCAATTGCTCGACCAGGCAGGAGTTGACACCACGAAATTTAGACTCGTCGATGGTTCAGGTCTTTCCCGTTACGATCTCGTGTCCTCCGACATAATCACAAAGCTTCTTTATCTCGCTTATCAAAAATTTTCATTTGCCCCTGAATTTCTGACATCCATGCCCATTGGTGGAAGAGATGGCACGCTGCGGAAAAGGTTTAAGGGAGAGAATGTGTTTGTCAGGGCAAAAACTGGTACCATGACATCCGTTTCCTCACTATCAGGCTATCTCGAGACAGAATCGGGCAGAAAACTCGCATTTTCAATTATTATCAACAACTTTATTGGAAGTGTGAGGCTCGCCAAAGGAATTGAAGATAAAATTGTCCTCAGATTAAAGGAGCTGTGATGGGTGTTTTAAATGGAATTGATGTACTTCTTGAACACATACCCGGTTATTTGAAGGGATCAAAAGTCGCCTATTTTACAAATAGAAGTGGAGTAACTCAGGATTACAAGCCGGGTTACATGGCATTAATTGAAGAAGGGGTTAAAATCCAGTTTCTCCTGACGCCCGAGCACGGTCTTTACGGTACATTTCAGGCAGGTGAGCAGGTCAACGAAACCATTGATCCTCTCTCCGGTATTCCGATTATTTCAACATACGGGAGAGAGGAATTCAAACAATTAATTGAAGGAATCGATGTGATAATCTTTGACATTCAGGATGTGGGCCTGAGATTCTACACATACATCAGCTCACTTAAACGGCTCCTCGAGAGTGTCAGAAACGAGAAGGTGATTGTTCTTGACAGGATAAATCCACTTGGTCGGAAGGTCGAAGGTGGATACATTAAAAAAGAATACATGTCATTTGTTGGTGCTGTCGAAGTGCCCATAAGACACGGTTTGACCATCGGTGAGATTGCAAAGTTTATTGCAAGGGATCTTGACTTAGATCTTGAAATAATTAAAATCCGGGGCTGGAACGGTGAGTCAATTGCCGAGCTCGAAGGATATCCTTTTGTTCCTCCATCGCCAGCTATTAATTCACCTGAGACAATTTTCTATTACATGGTAACCGTGTTTTTTGAAGGTTCCAATGTGTCAGAAGGCAGAGGCACTTACAATCCTTTCAAAGTATTCGGTGCTCCATACTTTGATCTCAGGGACCACATCAATCTCGATGGAATGTTTGAGAATCAGTACAGGTTTATTCCCCTTGAATTCGTACCGGTAGCCTCAAAACATTCAGGTCAACTGTGTCGTGGATTTGAAATCATACCGACCAAGAGATTTCCGGATTTCTCCGTTTTTGACGGTGTCTTTTTGTTTCTCTCCATCATGGAGCTTTATCCGGAAGATTTTGAACTTCTGAAGGTCAGAGACAGGTACTTTATCGACCTTTTAACCGGGAGCGATCTCATCAGGAGAAACGATGAGGCATTCATTGACATGTGGATCGCTGAGGCAGGGGATTTTCTCGAAAAAAGAAAGGAGTTCCTACTCTATCCAGCTGATTGAAACTCTTTTGTTTTCTTTAAAATGGGCAAGTGAAATACCCGCTTCATCGATAATTCCATAAGTAAAATGCCAGAGCCAGTCACCAGTTGACATAAAAATGCCCTCGTCAAAACGCTGGAGATACGGATAATGAATATGGCCATGAACAACTGCGTCGTAGCCCTCTTTCAGGATTTCAAATATCGTGGGATTCACGGGATTTTTTAACTCCTGTCTGAGAGACCTCACCCTTGATTGTCTTGATACAAATTTTGCGAGTGCCACACCCAGATCTGGATGTAAAATCCTGTAAAGGAATTTTGAAACCCTGTTGCCCATAATCAGCCTCGTGAGTCTTCCGCCAAGGTCGGTTTTTCTCAAAACATCGCCGTGAGCGAGAAAAACCCTTTTTCCGTTTATCTCCAGCTCAAATTCACACGGATAAACTTCAATCCCGAGTGATTCAATAAAGCCATTGGCCCACATGTCATGGTTACCACCCACAAAAACCACTTTATGAGAATTCGAAAATTCAGAGATCGCTTTAAGCACATCAAAGTATTCTGAAGGAATTACATGCTGATACTCAAACCAGAAATCAAAAATGTCTCCGAGAAGTACGAGAACATCGCAATCCTTTTTTATCTCATCCAGAAATTCGAAAAACAGTCTTCGCCTCAAACTATCAGGGTGTTTTTCGATCTCCAGTCCAAAATGGCTGTCAGACACTATGTAAACCTTCACTCTGAGCTCCTTTTTAACTTCCTGGTAAAAGAGATAAAGTATAGAGCCACAGCAGGCTCTGCAACAAAAAGTGGCAGTATCCAGTAAAAACCTGTCTCAAACTTCCACAACATAAGGATGGTCGAATTGAAGAATAATGAAACCATGCTCAGCCCAACAATCGTTACATAGGTCCAGACCTCTTTTTTCTTTAAATCGCGGGTGAGCTTTTTTGTGTAAACAAATGGGAGAAAACTCCCGGCAATCGGGATCACATAGAGAATCAAAACTTTCGAATTCAGGTTAAAACCAGGATACCCGAAATAATAAGAGAGCAGAAGCAATACAAATTCGGGGAAAACCACGATAAGGACGAATATACCCATAATTGCATATTTTAAACAAAAAACGGGATATTATCTATCAGGAGGAGTTATTCCGTAGCTCTTTAGCTTCCTGTAAAGAGTGGAGGCATCTATACCGAGTGCCTCTGCAGCCTTTTTCCTGTTCCAGTTGAACACTTCAAGCGCTTTCAAAATGTATCTCCTCTCAACTTCATCAAGAGTGAGCACGGATTCAGGTGTCATGGCGTCGATGTCCTCCTCTGATATGTGGTCTATTTGGAGTTCGTCTTTTATGTTTCTGGGAAGAGCATCAATGTCAATTGTATCGCCTGGTGTAAGAATAAACATGCTTTCAATAACATTCTCCAGCTCTCTGATATTTCCGGGCCAGGAATAGTTAATTAGAGCGTTCAACGCTCTCCTTGTTATGGTTTTCGGCTCGCTACCGTACTTCTCGGCAAACTTTTTCAGAAAATGATTGACAAGGAGCGGTATATCGTCTTTTCTTTCTCTCAATGGCGGGAGGTCAATGTGGATGACATTCAATCTGTAATACAGATCTTCACGAAACTTTTTCTCTTTAACAAGTTCAAGAAGGTCTTTATTGGTAGCTGCAATGACTCTGATATCGACCCTTTCGAGTTTGGTTGATCCGAGCGGGTAAAACTCACCGTACTGCAAAACTCTCAGGAGTCTAACCTGGAGTTTTTTAGAGGCTTCTCCAATTTCGTCGAGGAAAATCGTACCCCCATCAGCCTCTTTAAAAAAGCCAATTTTTTTCTTGTCAGCACCTGTGAAAGCCCCTTTCTCGTATCCAAAGAGCTCGCTCTCAACGATTTCTTCCGGTATTGCACCGATATTAACTGCCACGAACTTATTCCTGGCTCTTTTGCTTAAATTGTGGATGTACCGTGCAACAAGTTCCTTTCCCGTACCACTCTCACCCGTGATAAGAACAGTGGCGTCCGTACGGGCAACCTTTCTTGCCATTTCCAGAACCTGTCGGAATTTTTCATTGTTCCCTATTATTTCCCGATTTAGCTCTTCAAGATTCCTGTATCGCTCAAGTTCCTTTTTCAGCTCCAGGTTCTCAAGGTTAACTTTGCGGGTTTCGAGAGCCCTTTTGGTGTGAATTCTAATTTCCTCAAGTTTCAATGGCTTTGTAAGGTAATTGTAGGCACCGAGCTTCGTTGCCTCCACCGCTGAGTCTATGGATCCATGACCCGTTAAAATTAAAACCTGTATGTAAGGATCAAAATTCTTTATGAAACGCAGAACATCGATGCCATTTTCTTCGTATCCCTTAAAAACAAGGTCAAGGATAACAAGATCAGGTCTCCACTTCCGCACAAGCTCTTTTGCCTCGTCCGGTGTCGCAGCCTTCCGGATGTCATATCCCTCTTCCTTCAATATCGCGGTAAGGATCGTTAGAATGTTGATCTCGTCATCCACTATTAGAATCTTTTCTCTCTCCATTTCCACTACTCCGATATTTCTTTATGCAGATAACAAAAGCAGTGCCAATTCCCTGCTTGGAATACAATTTTATTTCAGCACCGTTGATATCCACAAGTTTTTTAACAATACTCAATCCGAGACCCGTGCCGTTTGGCTTTGAAGTAAAAAGTGGCATGAAAATCCTGTCAATTATCTCAGGTGATATGCCGGGACCATTGTCCTCCACAATGATGTAAACCCTGTCAGGATCTACCTGAATTTCTTCCTCGTAGAGTGTACCCTGAAAGATCTTATAGCTTCCTTTTTCGCCGTCGTGGAGAACGAGCTTGATCGTACCTTTTCCTCTGGTCATTACAATTGCATCAAAAGCATTTGCCACGAGATTCTGTAGTATGTGTTCAAGGTGTCCCCGATCAAACTCCACGACCACATCACGCCTTGTATTTCGATTGATCTCAAGACTAACCCTATCAGAATCCCGAATTCCCTGAATTGCAGGAAAAATAATATCATAAAATGAACTTCCAATCGGGAAAATTGATGGCTTGTGCTTTTTCATACTCAAAATGTTTTGAAGTGTATCAGCAAACCTTACGATCCTGTTCAGGTCTTTGCGCGCAGTTTCAAATATCGTCTTCTGCGACTCAGAGAGCTCGATATTGTTTTGAGTAATGATCCTTATGCATGTATCAAGTGCAACGGAAAAAGAGCTGAGAGGGATTTTTATCTCATGTCCGAGGCTGGCAGAAAACTCACCGATCGCGGCGAGTTTCTCCTGGGTCATCAATTTTCGCTCCATCTCCTTGACTTCCGTTATGTCCTGAAAGACAACAATGGTGTATCTTGGATAAATTTCTGTGCTCTCTTTGATGTGAGTAACTGACACACCTATGGGCTTTTTTCGGTTATTGCCAACATTGATATAAATTTCTTTCCGTCCAACCGGCTCCTGGGTTTCAAAAGCCTGTTCGACGAGTTTACCAAATTCAGGATAAATTTTTTTCAGGTGCTCAATGTTAACAATGCTCCTGTCTCCGAGTTCCAGTATCTTTCTGGCAGCCTGGTTGATATAAGCGACTATCTGATTCCTGTCAAACACGATGAGTCCGCTTGACAACGCATTTACGATATTTTTCAGGTCAACTTTTGCCTGTGCTGCTTCGCTTTTTGCCACTTCAGCTTCAAGCTCAGCTTTTTCAAGCCTCTTATTCATCAGTGAGAGAAGAGCACCAAATAGGAAGTATGACCATATTTTTGCATGGATAAAGATCTGACTCCTTGTGAAAAATTGCGATTCAAGGTGCTTTATCTCCCTCGGAGGCAAAAGTTCCGGAAATGGAGCAAAATGTCCCATAAAACCAAGAATTGTCATTACGTACAGAGCCAGCAGGATTAAAAACGAGAATAGCAGTATCCCGTGTCTGCTCAAAAGACCAAAAGTTTCTACGAGGAAAAGGTAGTAAAGGTAAAAAAACTTACTGAATACGCCGCCACTGAAATAAATGATGGTTGTGTAAATGGCAAAATCAATAAATAGGAAAAGCATGATAATCTCATGCCCACTTTCCTTTGCCTCGATTTTCCTTTTGTATGCGTCATAGAGATGCAGCGTAAGAATTGCTATGAAAACAAAAAACACAATCACCGATATAACAAGGCTGAGACCGAGATTCTGGAGACCTGATAAAATGGCAACAATAAGGAACAGTATTACGAGGAGCCTTCCGGCGGCGATTATTGCAAAAAAGTTCAGTACATCCTTCCTGTGAAACTCGTATCCGGAAAATATCTCTATTTTTCCAATTCCGGGGAGTTTCATTTTATTGCTGAGGCGAGGTTGAATATCGGCAGATACATTGCAAGCAGAATTCCGCCAACAACTCCACCGATAAAGACGAGCATGAGTGGCTCGATGATCGATGTAAGTGCACTTGTCGCGGCATCAACTTCTTCCTCGAAGAAGTCAGAAACTTTCTCCAGCATTTCACTCAACCTTCCGGTTTTCTCACCGATTGAAATAAGCTGGGTTACAATCGGGGGGAAGATTTTGCTTTCTTTCAGGGGCTCTGCAATACTCTTTCCCTCACCAACACTTTTCCTTGCCCTCAAAATCGCCCTTTCAATAACCGTGTTTCCGGCGGTCCTTGCAGAAATCTCAAGGGCATCAAGTATGGAAACACCACTGTTTACAAGTGTACCAAGTGTGCGAGTAAACCTTGCAATTGCATTTTTTTTGATAAGTCCACCGAAAATTGGAATCCTCAAAACTATGTTGTCCCATATTCTCCTGCCACTTTCGGTCCTCTTCCATTTCCTGAAGAGAAATACGAACGCTACCAGACCTCCAATCAGGTAAAAGATATTTTTTCGCAGGAACATGCTCAGATTCATAACGAATCTCGTGGGTGCTGGTAGCTTCATTCCGACACTCTCATACAGAGATGCAAATGTGGGGATAAGAAATATCAGGAGTACCATAATTACTGCTATAGCGATGATAAAAATAACCACCGGATAAGCCATTGCGGACTTTACCTTTGATCTCAACTTGTAAATCTTTTCGTAGTGGAGGGATATTTTCATGAGTGTTTCCGACAGGATTCCGCCAGTCTCACCCACCTCAATCATGCTAATCGCAAGGGGACCAAAAATATTTTCGTATTTACGCATGGCAGCTGTTAGTGTACTGCCCTGCTCCACATCCGCTCTTATGTCGTGTAATATATTTTTTAACTTCTTATTTGTCGCCTGCTCGGCGAGAATATCCAGAGCTTCGACAACGGAGATTCCCGCATTTAACATAGTAGAAAACTGTCTCGTGACAACAGATAGGTCCCGGTAAGAGACTCTACCGAAAAGACCGCCGATACCCCCACCTGCTCCCTTTTCACGGATGTCAAAGACACCTATGCCTTTTTTCCGTAACTTTTCAACCGCATCGTTGACATTTTTTGCTTTGATGGTGCCTTTTACAACCTTGCCACTCTGTGTACCCTGCCAGATGTATGTAGGCATTTATCTTCCCAGAAGTACCATCTGTTTATACATTCTCTCAAGCTCTTCTT
The DNA here is from genome assembly GCA_964571845.1 of uncultured bacterium. Lineage (GTDB taxonomy): Bacteria > Hydrothermota > Hydrothermia > B15-G9 > WFZT01 > WFZT01. The sequence goes on from CAZNDM010000057.1 coordinate 8,793, forward strand.
TATTGGGTGAATTCAGAATAGCAACATCGTATGAAATAAGCCGTTTTTTAAGAAGTTCAAGTAGCGACATGTTCAGGGTCATCATTCCAAGCTTCCTGTTGGTCTGGATTACTCCATAAATCTCGTGGATTCTGGACTCTCTAATCATCGTCCTTATAGCTGGAGTTACAACCATTATCTCTGTTGCAAGAGCCATTCCCTTTCCGTCCATACGCGGCAAAAGTTTTTGGGAAACAACTCCCCTCAAAACCTGCGAGATCTGTATCCTGACCTGATCCTGTTGATGAGGCGGGAAAACATCTATAATTCGGTTAACGGTTTCTGCGACGGAGCTCGTATGTAATGTAGCGAGGACGAGATGACCTGTTTCTGCTGCGGTTAATGCTGCTTCGATTGTTTCAAGGTCTCTCATCTCACCGATCATAATGACATCGGGATCCTGTCTCAAAGCGTATTTCAGAGCGTTGGCAAAGGAGTTTGTATCCTGCCCCACCTCCCTCTGCACGATTATGGCTTTTTTGTTTTTGTGGAGATACTCAATCGGATCCTCTATTGTTATAATGTGGACATATCGTTCCGAGTTGATTTTATCGATCATGGCAGCGAGTGTCGTGGACTTACCACTGCCAGTGGGACCTGTTACAAGTACAAGTCCTGTTTGATGATTTGTAAAATCTATAATCGCCTTTGGAAGACCCAGTTTTTCTGCAGATGGTATTTCCATGGGTACTCTTCTGACAGCGAGAGCCACTGAGCCACGCTGAAAAAAGGCATTTGCCCTGAATCTGCTGAGTCCGGGAATTGAAATTGCAAAGTCCAGTTCCTTATTCTCCTCAAACTTCTTCTTTTGAACCTCTGTGAGGATGTTATAAACCATTAATCTTGTGTCATTTCCGGACAATACGGGATATTCATTTAAAGGTGTGAGCTTTTGATTTATTCTCAGTGCAGGTGGTGCACCTGCGCTAATGTGAAGGTCAGATGCCTGTAATTTTACCATTTTTTCAAGCAATTCCTTTATGGTGACGGCCATTTTACTCCTCCGCTGTTACTCTAATAACCTCATCAATCGTTGTAAGTCCTCTCTTCATCTTCAGTATTGCTGCCTCTCTGAGTGTTATCATACCCTGCTCTATTGCCTTCTCCTTGATTTCGCTTAACGGAGCCTTATTCAAAATCATCTCTCTTATTTCAGGTGTGATGGTAAGAACCTCGTAAATTCCGACTCTGCCTTTGTAGCCCGTACCGTTACATTCACTGCACCCTTTCCCTTTATAGAAGGTCCAGTCCTTAACTTTCTCAGGATCAAGTCCAACTTCTCTCAATGCCTCCGGATGAACTTCAGTTGGCACCTTACATGCAGAGCAAATTTTCCTCAAAAGCCTTTGAGCCACGACGAGATTTAAAGACGAGGCAACGAGGTAAGGCTCAATTCCCATGTCAATCAACCTTGTGATGGCACTCGGCGCATCATTGGTGTGTAGTGTTGAGAGAACGAGGTGTCCGGTAAGTGCCGCCTTAATTGCAATGGAAGCCGTCTCATGATCACGGATCTCACCAACCATGATTATATCCGGGTCCTGTCTTAAAAATGCCCTCAGGGCCGTGGCAAAGGTTAGTCCTATGTCTTCTCTAATGTTGACCTGATTGATGCCCGGGAAATCGTATTCGACTGGATCTTCGGCAGTCATGATGTTAACCTCAGGCTTGTTCAAAATTGAGAGCGCCGAGTACAGAGTCGTTGTTTTACCGCTTCCCGTGGGACCTGTTACAAGAACCATACCATAGGGTCTTTTTATCGCCTTCATAAATTCTTCAAGCGGTCTTGGCTCAAAACCGAGTTTCGATAAGTCGAGTGTTAGAGCTGATTTATCAAGAACTCTCATCACTACCTTTTCACCAAACAGTGTGGGCAGGGTTGAAACTCTCAGGTCAATGGTCCTTCCATTGGGGAGTCTCATCTTGATATGTCCGTCCTGAGGCAGTCTTTTTTCAGCTATGTCCAGATGAGACATTATCTTGATTCGTGAAACCACGGCATCCTTGATCTTAACCGGAAGGGTCGAAACTTCCTGTAAGACTCCGTCGATTCTATACCTGATTCTCAAAACCTTTTCATAGGGTTCGATGTGAATATCTGAAGCGTGTTTTTTTACAGCGTTGATAATAATTCCGTTAACAAATTTCACAAGTGGTGCCTCTTCAATCAATTCACCAATTTCTTTTTCTGACTCTTTTTCTTCGCCGCCGACCACCTGAATGAGCTCACTTTCGAGGGAAGACGCCATCATATCGAGCTCGCCACCGTAGTATTTTTCAATAAGTGAATCAATGATAGCTGACTTGGTGATGTAAGCTTCGGGATTCAGGCCTGTGAGAAACTTAATATCCTCGAGGTGAGACAGGTTTCTCGGATCATCTATCAGAACACGCAAGATTTTGCCCATTTTGGCAAACGGTACGATTCTATACTTTTTCACAAAATCTGCTGGCAAAATCTCTATGGTTCTGGGATCAATCCTTGGAACCTTGCTATCGAATTTTTGGATTTTTAAGTATCTCGAAATGATGTCAATAAGCTCTTCCTCGGTTACCACGCCAAGATCGAGGACAGCCTTTTTGAGGCTTCCTGTTTTCTTGGCGTGTTCGAGAATCCTTTTTGTGTCTGCGGCTGAGATTTTGCCGCTTCTAACCAGTAAATTCAGCAAAATTCCCTCGTTCACTTTTCTACCTCCAGTAACTATTTTAAATTTTAAAAGCTTGTAAGGCAACAGGTTCTGCTCTTTTTGCCCCCTCCTTTATCCTCCCCCGCAAAGCGGGGGAGGCGCTGTAAAGAATTCCCGTAAAACGGGGGAGGAGTTTGTAAGAAATTTTCCATCGTTGCTTTATGAGAGATTTGAAAAGTTTACTTCCCGTTGAAACTTTGCCCTGTAGGGATTTAAAAGCTCTATGGTATATTTGGAATTGACCCTCCCAAAATGCATAGCTCTGAGAGTAGAGATGGGATCTCTCCTCACATTTTTGCCATACAGGAAGCCTGATAAATATTCCAACCTTCCCCGAAGCACGAGTAAGCACAAAGACCGAAATCCAAAACATTTCGGCGGTGGAGGCCAGAAATTACACTTCTCCTATTCAAAGCAATTTTTTCCTGACGCCCTCAGGACTCTTGTTGACAGATATACAAACAAACTTGTATAATTATACCGGGTCTTTGAATATGAGACAGAAAAGGGAAAGACAAAAGCTAATAAAGCAGATCCTCGAAGAAAAAGAGATTGGTGAGCAGTACCAGCTCCTCGAGGAGTTGAAGAAAAGGGGCATAGAGACCACACAGGCAACGATTTCCAGAGACCTACAGGAAATGGGGGTTGTAAAGGTACGCATAAAGCCCGGCGTTTACAAATACGAACTCATTCAGAAGGGACAGACCAGCAGGGTCTGGGAAAAGATTAAAGTTGCCTTCGAAAATTTCGTTGAATCAATTGATTATACTGGTAACCTCATTCTTATTAAAACTTCACCTGGAAACGCACACGGTGTGGCTGCACTGATAGACGAGCTGAAGTACGATGGCATACTCGGCACCCTCGCAGGTGACGACTCCATACTCGTTATCATCAAACAGCCTGAGAAGACCGAACAGATCGTACAGGAATTCTTATCTCTTCTCCCCCATTGATCTTCCTCTCTATTTTCATTCTGAATCTTACAATCTGGATCGTTACCGGCTTTTTCTTTCCATCCACAGGTTTGCATATAAATCCACAACTTATCCCGGTTTATAGACTGTCGCTTTTTTTCATCAGTGTGATTATTTTCCTCATGGGAAGATTCCTCATCCTTCTTTTTCGTAATCTCCGCGTAAAAAAGAAAACTGTTGAGCTTATCATATATGCACCATCTATCATTATTTCCCTCATCGGTGTATATATGACCTTTCTTTCTGGGAGTCGCAGGGAGATGCTACTCTTTTCCATCATCTCCCTTTATTACCTGATTCGCCATTACGAAATCATGAAAAAATGGACCTGAAAAGTCTGATCCTCAGATTAATCAGAGAGGAAGGTCCTATCAAAGTCAGCAGATTTGTTGACTTAGCCCTGTATCATCCGGTGTACGGATACTACAACAACACAATAACGGGCAAAGAAGGGGATTTTTACACGGCACCTGATCTCCATCCCATATTCGGAACAGCCATTGGTGAGTATTTGAAAAGAAAAAACATAAGAGTCGTCCTTGAGGCAGGCGCAGGCAAAGGATGGCTCGCCCATGATGTCCTCAGAGTTTTTGACGGAGAGTACTGGATAGTTGAAAAAAGTGAAAACATGCGAAGGATCGAAAAACGCATTCTCTCAGATTTTACAGGGCGGGTGAAGTGGTTTCCCGATCTCGAGAGCGTACCGGAATTTAATGGGATCTTTCTGTCAAACGAGCTTTTTGACGCATTTCCCTTTGACCTTTACAAAAAAACAGAACACGGATGGAAAGAAGTACTCGTTGACGAAAATCTCCAGTTCACTACAGGTGACATCAGGAACAAAAGTGTAGAAAACATCTTGAGACACTATGAAGGGGCAAGTTTTGTAGTAATTCCTGCAGGCTGGGATGAGTTTATCCGCGTCCTCTCAGGGAAACATAAGGGCGAGTTTATTGTCATAGATTACGGATTTGAGAGAGAGGAGCTCGTACGCAAGTTTCCTGCAGGGACCATTCAGACATACAAAAAACACCAGCCCGGCAGGTACTTCCTCGAGGATCCGGGCACACAGGACATCACATTTTTTGTGGATTTTACACTCCTCGGTGAAATTTTTAAAAAGTACGGTTACCATGATCTCGAGCTGAAAACGCAGGCAGACTTTCTAATTGAGGATCTGAAAATCCTTGAAATTCTAAAAAATATTGAGGCTGCAGGGGATACAAAGGCTTCGATAAAAGCAAGACTTGCAGTTAAAACCCTTATCATGGACTTTGGAAGATCCTTCAAGGTTCTCAGGGGCAGGAAATAGTTCGTAATACGAACGAATTTGAACTCCGAATCTCCAACCTTATAATTCGGCATTATGATCACCTTTAAGTTTGCAATTGCCTTTATTTTTGCTGTTATTCTCCTGATTCTCCGTCAGGAAATATGGCTTGTGATATCCATTCTTACAGCTGTTACTGCCATTCTTTTCAGGCTTCCACTTACTGTGGTGCTGGCATCCTTGAGAAAAGGGATTCTGGGTTATTCCACGATTCACCTGATTATTGCTGTCTGGCTGATCATTTCATTTGGTGAGGCGCTGTACAGATCCGGGTATCTTTCAAGATTTGTCTCGTCAGTTGAGGGCGTATTCAGGGATCAGAGAATAGCTTTTATATTGCCACCTGCAATAATCGGGCTTCTGCCCATGCCTTCAGGTGCCATGCTATCTGCCCCTCTGGCTGAAGAAATAGGAAAAAAGCTAAATGTAACAAGAGAAGAGTTAACCTACTTTAACTACTGGTTCCGTCACATCTGGGAGTACACCTGGCCACTGTATCCGGGTTTGATTCTCGCATCAGCAATCACGGGAGTTCCTATCTGGAAAATAGGGATCCATCAGGCACCAATGATCCTTGCCGCCGTGCTCATCGGGATTACGATGCTTTTCAGGCGAATTTCGCCGGTCTATTTAAACATCCAGATTTCAGCCAAAAAGATACTGGAGTTTCTCATTGTACTCTGGCCCATATACATCATCGTGATTCTGGTGATGGTATTGAAGCTCGATCTGGCAGCCGGACTTGGCATTGTTTTCGGGCTCGTGGCTGTATTTTACAGGATGTCTCTCGCTGATGTATTAAACTCCCTGAAAAAAGGTGTCTCCTTGAAGATATTTCTAATCCTGATATCTGTAATGGTCTTCAAAAGTGAGCTTGAAGTCTCCGGGGTAATGAATCACCTACCGGATGAGATGATCAGGTGGGGATTCTCTCCCATTATTCCGCTCGCAGTGATACCTTTCCTTGTGGGTTTTCTAACAGGTGTAAACTCAGCTTACATAGGCGTGGGTTTCCCGGTTCTTCTCGGATTCCTCGGCAAAGATCTGAACATGATTTTCATCGCCTATGTGAGCGGTTTCATGGGAGTACTACTCTCCCCTGCGCACCTATGTCTTGCCGTGACCAAGACATATTTTCGTGCTGATACAGTAAAGCTCTACAGGTTACTTCTGCCGTCTGTTTTAATCCTCTATGTCATCTTCTGGATTTACATGGGGATTCAGAAGCTATGAGAAGTGATACCTTAAAGGGGATCCTTTACGCCCTTCTCTCCGCCGCAGGATACTCGTCAGTTTACATCCTCGCCAGATTTGCACAGACATATACAGAAATCGAGACCTTCCTTTTCTGGTGGTTCCTGTATGCTGCCATTCTCAGTTTTTTAGTTGTCCGGAAAAAAATTGGCGGTTTCCGTGAAAGTGTGAAGTCACATACCTTTTTCTTTGTTTACTTCGGAGTCTCTGAAGCTGTCGGGACATTCATCTTTTTCTACCTCCTCAGAATCATGAATCCGTCAATCCTTGCCTTTGTTGGAAATCTGAGCCCTGTATTCGTCGCGGTCTGGGCATTCATTATCCTGCGCGAAAAGCTCACATTAATTGAGGCAGCTGGTGGGCTAATCGCAATTTCTGGAGTTTTGATTATAACCGGTGCATCCCCATCTGGAGAGATTTTGAAAATTCTCATCGTTGTTGCAATAACAATGATGTTCTCTTTCAACTCAGTACTTGTCAGGCTCAAAGTTCGCGATATTCCACCGTTTTTCATGGTTACTTTCAGGATTTTTTCTCTCCTGACGGTTTATACGGTTTATCTTTTGATACAGAAAGGAGGGATAAGGCTGCCTGATGTCAGGTCCATTCCCTTTATCATTGCAGGAGCAACCATGGGACCTGTTGTTGCGACCTTCTCTGTTTTTCAGGCACTGAGATATTTGAAAGCCGCAGATGTTTCGATCATCAAATCCATCCAGCCTCTTCTGGTAACGATGGGAAGCTTCGTTTTTCTTGGTAAGGCAGTAACTCTCAGGCAGTTAATGGGCGGAATTTTGATTATACTTGGAGTGAATCTGGTTGTCGTGGCTTCGTCGAGGGAGTCTAAATAAGACTTCTCCCGCCATCGAGTTTCAGGACTTCACCGGTCATGTAGGTATTTTCGTACGCTAAAAATTCGACGAGTCTGATAATTTCGTCTATCTCTGGCAACCTTTTCATCGGTAATTTTTCAGTGTAGCCGGGAAATGGTGCAGAAATAGCGTTAATTGCAATGGCATTTGCGAGCACACGGGGAGCGAAGATTTTTGATAGAGTTTTAACAAGCATAATCTGACCGGCAGCTGCAATTGAGTTTACCGGGTGATCTCTGTATGGAATAAGTCCGCTGACATCAGTGATCAGGACAATATTTTTGATTCCTCGATCCGCGAGATAAAATGCAAGCTGGACAACTCCTGTGAGGTTGGTTCTGATGCCCTTCTCGATCTCATAAAATCCGGGCACAGAACCCTTCATGAAGATACCGGCGCTAAAAACAGCTGTCCTGTGGACTTCAGGATTCAAGCCGGAAAGAACCTGAGGATCAAGGCTTTCAAAATCGATTTTTAGACTGCGGGCACCGGTTTGCTCTGAAAGTTGTCTGGCAAATTCCTTATTGGAATAGAATGTAAAAATAATGCTTTCCCGTGCCGAGAAGTGTCTGACAAGGTGTGAGCCAATTTTCCCAGTGCCGCCGATTATTATCATTTTTCAAGGAGTCCATCCCTTATCCGGATTATTCTTTTCGTTCTTGCACTGACTTCAGGATCGTGTGTAACAACGATGATGGTTTTCCCTTCTTTATTGAGATTTTCAAAAAGGCTCATGATCTCGTCGCCGGTTTTTGTATCAAGGTTACCTGTAGGCTCGTCTGCGAGGATGATTTTGGGATCATTGGCAAGTGCCCTCGCTATTGCCACTCTCTGGGCTTCCCCACCTGAAATCTCGGTTGGACGATGAAATGCCCTGTGTGAGAGACCAACCTTTTCGAGGAGTTCAAGGGCTCTTTTCCTCCTCTGTCTGGATGGGATTCCTGCATAGGTCATTGGTAGTTCGACATTCTCAACATTTGTTATTCTCGGAAGCAGATTGAAATTCTGGAAGACAAAGCCGATCTTCTGACGCCTGATTTCAGCAAGTTTATCTTCATCAAGTGCAGAAATGTCCTCTCCATCAAGAAAGTACTTGCCTGATGTTGGCCTATCGAGACAGCCAAGAATGTGCATGAGTGTCGATTTTCCTGAACCTGATGGTCCCATAATTGAAACATATTCGCCCTCTTCAATTGTGAGTGAAACTCCCCTGAGTGCCGGCACCTCAACCTTATCGAGCTTATAAATTTTCACAAGTTCACGGGTCTCAATCAGACTCATTTCTTTTCCAGCTTCTCGCGTGATATTCTCACCCTTTCACCATCTTTGAGGACTTTGAGAACTTTGAACGGACCCACAATAATGGTATCACCTTCACTTAAGCCCTCAAGTATTTCAATCGATGTGTCGTCTGAAATGCCGAGCTTTACAGGTGTCAGGTGAGCAACTCCGTTTCTATAAACGAATACCACATCCCTTTCCTCTCCGTTGATCTTCCGTGAGCCGATGGCAGAAATAGGGACTTTTAAGGCGTTTTCCCGTGTCTCGACCACGATTTCGCATGAGGCGGACATGCCAGGAAGAAGCCCGTGAGATCCACCTTTTACTGAAATCTCCACGGGATATGTAACCGATGTCTCGCCACCACTACCGGAGAATTTGGGATACCCACCTATTACCGTGACGACACCGTAAAATGTTGAATCCGGCATGGCATCCACCTTTATTTCGACAGAATCGCCCTCGCTCACCCTGACAATCTCAGTTTCGTCAACCTCGGCTTTTACAAGTATTTCAGAAAGATTAGCAAGCGTCATGATTACAGTGCCTGGATTGTTAAGAGTCCCGACCACGACCATTTCACCCTCCTCTTTGTTCCGGGAGAGGACAATTCCATCTATGGGTGATTTTATGAGAGTCTTCTTCAAATCCTCCACCATCTGTTCGAGCATAAAACTGTCTGCTTTCACCTGTGCCAGCTGTGCTCTGTAGCTTGATTCAGCATTCTGAAACTCAGCTTCGGGTATTACACCCTTTTCAAAAAGCGTCTTTGCCCTCCTATAGCTTTTTTCAAGGTTGTAAAGCCTTGCAAGATCTGACTCCAGAAGCGCCCTCTGCCTCTTCACCTTAGCCTCGTATGTCCTGCTCTCAATTTTCAAAAGTTTCTGACCAACTCTGACCGTGTCGCCGACATCAACATAAAATTTTTCAATCCGCCCCATGACATCAGAACTGATATCGACCTGCACTCGCGCCCTGATCTCCCCCTCCGCTGATACCGTTGTAACGATCTTCCCTCGCTTGACCGTGTCCACAAAAACGGTCTTCGAAGCCCCTCCCTGCCCTCGCTTTAAGTTTAAAACCACGAAAACAACGATAACGAGAACAATGAGAAGTCCGAATATTATCTTTTTCATCTCAAAACCTCCATACCAAGCAATGTCTTCAATGAAATCAATGCCACATAATAGCTATAACGGGCTTCTATGAGTCTCAAACTGGCTTCTTTCAACTTCACCTGTGAGTCAAAGTATTCCAGTGAAGTTATCTCTCCCGCTTTGAACTTTTCATAGGATTTTTTGTACAGAAGATCAGCAAGTTTTTCATTCTCCTTCGCAAGTTCAAAGTTGAGCTTTGCCGCCTTCCAGGTGTCGTACGCATCATCCAAGGCTTTCATTATGCTGTAAGTCGCCCTTTTTATGTAAAATTTTTGAAGCTGAAGTCTGTTCTTCTGTAACCGAACACTGAATGGGTACGAATTGAGATTCAAAGAAAAATTCAGATAAAACCCCGTGGTTGAGTAATCCGTTGTGTACCCTGGATCAAGACGATCATAAGTCTTCTGGTAACCGATGTAAATTCGCGGCAGAAAAGAAAAAAGCGATTTTTTGTAGCTCCACTCCGCCTCTTCAGCCTGAAGCAGTAATTTTCTCAAATCCTCCTGCGCCCTGACGACTGAATCCTTTAATTCCTTGGTCAAGTGCACTTCAAAATTCTCATAAGGAATTCCTTTTACTCCAATGGAAACTTCCGTCTCCTCTGGAACTCCAATATAAAACTTTAGCTCCCTTTTTGCCTGCTCAAGTTCTATCTCTGCCTGCCTCAGACTGTTTTGATTCTGCAGGTAGTTGATTCTCGCTCTCAAAACATCCAGTTCTGTTGCCATGCCAAGCTCCATCCTGATTTTCAGGTTCTTGTACTCCTTTTCGGAGAGTTTAACAGCCTCGCGAAGATAATCAACCTTTTCCTGTACAGTTAAAACTTTGTAAAACAGTTTCAGCGTTTTTACCTTTATGTCTGACTTCAGACTCGAATAAGAAAGCTCCTGAAGTTTTAAGCTATTTTTCGCCGAATAATACGACATAAATCTCTCTGGATCAAAGAGAATCTGCTCTACACTAAAGGTGTAACCCACCCTGTCAAAAGTTTTACCTTCCTGCCTGTACTTTGAATAGTTCCCGGATAGAGAACCAAAGGGAAGAAGGTTGAAAAACGCCCCCTTTGACTGAATTTTTGCAGCTTCGATCTGGTACCCGGCTTCTACCCTGTCAAAATTTTTCTCTAACGCCAGTCTAACCGCATCTTCAGGATAAAGGGTCAGTGTATCAGCAAACAAAAGAAGAGAAACTAAAAGCGTAACCATCCACTACCTCCCATGGAAAAGATAACAAACATCAGTACGAGATAAACAAACCACAGGCCAAAAACCACGGCAAAGCTCTTGCTCCGGTTCACACGCGCGAGCTCGGAAAAGCCAATAGCCATCACAGAAAGGGACCAGATCGTAAAAATATCAACATTGGCAAGCACCTTGTACATAACCGAATTCATATTTTTTACAAAAATTGAAAGATCAAAGCTCACATAAGGCTTTCCCGTGGCATATTCGATTACGAGTTTAAGGATCTGAGATGCAATACTGATAATGTTGGCATACACAACAACATAGAGACTGTCCGTAAATGATCTGACATTACCCCAGATTGAAAAAGCCTGCTGGAATATGAGACTCTGAAAAAGAAGTTTTAACGGGACCATTATGACAACGCTGATGAGCCCGGATATGAGCATCCTTTCACGCGTGATACTTTCAAGTGCCTTCTTTCTCTGTTCTTCAGGTAAATTCTGGATCTTTTCCGAGATCTGCTGAATCAGGAAAGAATACTGATGCTGAAACGACAGAAAGTAAATAATGACCGAAATAACGACAATCCCGACGAATATTATCCAGGGATTGATCCCCTCCTCCATCTCCCTCTTCCTGAAAACCTTTACAGGGTCGTAGAAAATTCTCAAGATATCCATGTTAAAACCTCCATTTTATTCGTATCTCAGAGCCTCAATCGGATCCATTTTGCTTGCCTTATTTGCGGGATAAATACCAAAAAATAGTCCCACAAGGCTTGAAAATCCAAGTCCAACGAGCACACTCCAGAGCGGCATGGACGCGGGGAGTGGCGTCGTTAAATCAACGACTTTAGCAATGGTAAAGCCAAGAAGCACCCCTATCAGTCCACCAAGGGATGTGAGAAATATTGACTCAAAAAGAAACTGGTATAGAATGTCCTTCCTCTTGGCACCCACAGCCATTCTTATGCCAATCTCCCTCGTCCTTTCAGTTACTGATACCAGCATAATGTTCATGATTCCAATACCACCCACAATCAATGCAAGAGAGGCAATTCCAATCATTGCTATAAAAATCCCGGAAGTCAGCTTTTTGTAGGCAGAAAGAAGCATTTCACTGGTGTTCAGGGCAAAATCATTGTCCTGATCAAATCGCCTGCCTCTCCTTATCCTGATCAATTCTTCAAGCGCCTCAAGCCCCTTATTCATTGGAACATTGTCTTTAAATTTTACGAGGATCCTGAAGGAATACCAGACCCTGTAAGCCCTTACTCTCGGATTGTAGTAGTACTTAAGAGCCGTGGTAACGGGTATCAAAATGATGTCGTCGAGATTGTTCCCGAGTAACTCACCCTTCTCTTTTAAAACGGCAATAACGGTAAACTTGTGATTTCCAAAAGTTATGTACTTTCCCACAGGATCCTCATTTTCAAATAGAGTTTTTGCTATGTAACTTCCAAGTATAACCACCCTCCTGCTGCGGCTGACATCCTGATCCGTAAAATTCCTGCCCCTGTCTATCTCAAAGCCTGAAATATAGATGTACTCCTTGTCTGTGCCAACGATATTGCTACACTCCACCGATCTCGACTTGTACTTGAGTTTGCCGGAAAGCACGGGCTGGACTGGTGCTACCCTTTCAACAACACTGAGTTTTTCAATAGCTTTCACATCATCGAGAGTGAAATCCCTTCTCCGCTCCACCTCTCTCCACAATTTTCGCATCTTTGCCTGTGAACCACCCATGATGATCCATTCCCATTTCTGAACATACACTGTCTTGGTACCGAGATCACCAAGAACAGAATAAACATACCTGTTCATACCATCAATTATGGAAACCATGGATATAACAGTTCCCACTCCGATAATTATTCCAAGAGTCGTAAGAATGGACCTTAGCTTGTTGGCTTTTAAACCCAGATAAGCTGTCTTTAATAGAGTGGTAAAAGACATATCACCATTTTAAAATGCCCGCTCCGGAATTACAATCTACACTTGAAAATGCTCTGAACAGGAGAAAAGATTTCACAATCCATCAAGGCTATTTTGAATAATCATATTGAACATATTTTGCTGCTTGTTTTTAAGAGTTTTAAAAATGACTACGGTCCGATTTGGTCTATATTCGAACATTTAATTTTAAAATTCACGAAATTCAAAAACAGTTGATTCAGCTTTTTGTGCTGAACTCGTCTAAATTGACCGTTTCATACTATCCTGACGCAGTATGAGTTTTCCTTCTAAAAAGGCGTCCTTTGATCCATTTTTTGGAAACCGTGAGGGGAATCCTGCTTCCACCGTTAGCGTAAAGTTGTAACACCAATTTGAATTTTCAGTCATAGATTGTTAAAATAGGGTAAGTTCTTTGAAAAACGGGAGGTAAAACCCATGTACAAATTTAACTTACAGATAAAACATCTTCTGGAGCACGGGGTGAGATATGCTCCAGATGAGGAGATTGTTTACAGGGACCTTGTAAGGCATACATACAGGGACTTTGAGAAAAGGGTCAGAAGGCTTGCATCTGCACTCCAAAAATTGGGGGTGAAGAAGGGAAGCAAAGTGGCGGTCCTCGAATGGGATTCCCACCGTTACCTTGAACTTTATTTTGCCGTCCCAATGATCGGCGCCGTTTTACACAATGTTAATGTCAGACTCGCCCCCGCCGATATTCTTTACATCCTGAACCATGCAGAAGATGAAATTATGTTCATCAATAAAGACTTCCTCCCACTTGTGGAACAGGCAAAAGATAAACTCCCGCTCATAAAAAAGTATGTTGTCCTCACCGATGACGAAATGCCTCAAACCACCCTCACTGATCTTGAGTACGAAAAATTACTCGCCGAGGGTGACGAAAACTTTGAATTTCCCGAGCTCGAAGAAGACACAGTGGCAACCCTTGGATACACAACGGGCACAACCGGGAAACCCAAGGGCGTATATTTCACACACCGTCAGCTCGTTCTCCACACACTTGCACTTGGACTAAATCAATCAGCATTTATAACTGACGCCCCATTCACCACACAGGATGTTTACATGCCCCTTACCCCGATGTTCCATGTCCATGCCTGGGGTGTCCCTTATCTTGCAACTCTCCTTGGAGCCAAACAGGTGTATCCCGGCCGTTACGAACCGCAGATGATCATGAAACTCGTTCTCGAAGAAAAGGTAACATTCACTCACTGCGTCCCCACAATTCTCCAGATGATAGTTAACGCAATCCCGGAGGGTGTCAAATTACCCGGATGGAAGGTTGTTATCGGAGGCGCCAAACTACCAAAAGGACTTGCGCTGGCAGCTGAGAAAAAGGGAATTATTGTAGTTGCCGGTTACGGTCTCTCTGAAACCGCGCCGGTTCTCACAATTGCTAACTTCACCAAACAGGTTGCAAAACTCCCGGATGAGCAGAAGTTCGACTTCAAAATCAAAACAGGGATACCTGTACCTCTTGTCCAGCTCCGGGTTGTTCACGAGGACATGACCGATGTTAAACCAGATGGCAAGGACATGGGAGAGATAGTTGTCAGAACTCCATGGCTTACACCAGAATACCTCAAAGATCCAGAGAAAACCGAGGAGCTCTGGAAAGGTGGCTGGTTACATACAAAGGATGTGGCTGTTGTGGACGAATACGGTTACATCACCATAAAAGACAGGCTCAAGGATGTTATCAAAAGTGGCGGGGAGTGGATCTCTTCACTGACACTTGAAAACCTTCTGAGCCTGCATGAAGCTGTTGAAGAAGCCGCTGTTATTGGAATTCCTGATGAAAAATGGGACGAAAGACCAATTGCTCTCGTCGTGCTGAAGCCTGAATACAAGGGGAAGGTCACGGAGGACGACCTCAAAAAACACCTTGAGAAGTTCGTTGAAGATGGAACGATCACGAAATGGTCAATACCGGATAGCATTTACTTCCTCGATTCACTTCCCAAAACCAGTGTTGGCAAGATCGACAAAAAAGTCCTCAGGGAAAAATTTGCGTCATGAAACTATACAAACAAACTTCTCTTCATAGGTGGATAAGGGGAATTGCAGGTTTTGTTGTCCTTGTCCTTGGAGTAAACATCCTGAAACAGCCCTGGCATACAATTTTGACCATTGTGGGGCTGTATTTCTTTATCACGGCAATAATCGGGTACTGCCCGATCAAAGTTCCAGGGACAAAGTGAAAAAACAGAGGGGGTGGTTGGATGTCAAAGAAGTGCATTTATCCACTTTTTATTCCCCGTGGTCAAATTTAAAATTAATGTATGAAATTCTTTCTGATTCTTTTGCTTCAATTGAATCTGCCTGACGCGGTGGATTCTGCTCTTTCTATAGTGCACAAAACTCGAAAAGATCTCGGCTATAATCCAGCCGGCTACTGGTTAAGATATCCGAATCCCCGGCTTATTCCATTGAAAATCCCCGCCTTTGACGATCTTTTTAGAGAGCCGCTTAAAAATTATGTCTATGTCAGGACCATGGGAAATGTTGTCTCTGATTACCTCGATGACTCGGTTTTTACTGCAAAGGATTTTGTCCTTCACAGGCTGCTCTACTTCCTCGGTGTTGACAGGAAAATCACGGGATTTCGAAACTATTCTACGAATCTGAAGCCGAGACTGTGCGAACAAAAACCGCTTTTTGACGCACTGATGCGAACGCGGGAAATTACGGGAGTCGGAATGAATTCATATTCTTTTGGAGGTGAATATGGATCCGCGGGCATACCGGATGTGAGTATGATTCCAGAAAACCTTCGAAAACCCCTTGCAAGATTGGTGTTGAATGCACTGGACGCCTACAAATGGTGGAAAATTGCTATAAGAAATGTTGACCCTGGAGCGGCTGCAAAACTTCTAACAATCTCTCCGGAAAAAATTGGAGTGGATGACCAGTATGTCCCCGAATTTGACGATGTTTACTCCCGTATTGACGAACATTCGCTCTATTACTCAGCCATGAAACTCGTTGATGCTGCGGAGAAATTCGCAAAAAGTGTCAATGTGGATTCTGTGGACGACTTTGTCTTTTCATGGATGTCGCCAATAGGGGAAATAGTCTTTGCCGGAGGCGCTGATGACACTTTCAGGTTTAGAAAGCCACCTTTTATCTATGTGAACTTTGGCGGAAATGATCTCGTCGTGGGACCTGTTGGTGTGGGACTGTTTCCTGATGGAATTTCAATCTCAATCGATCTTGCAGGAGACGATCATTATCTTGCAGATTCCGCTCTGTCTCAGGGAGTTGGTTTTGTAGGCAACGGGATTCTCCTCGATATGGACGGAGATGATATTTACGAGGGTGAGATCGGAACGCAGGGTGTGGGGATCATTGGGATGGGCATGATTTTTGACAACTCTGGCAAAGATTCCTATCACGGCGGACTTGTATCTCAGGGAGCAGGGATAAACGGACTTGGATTTCTAATAGACAGGAAAGGAGATGACAGCTATTACATATTTGGAGAGGGTCAGGGCGCAGGCATTGCTGGAGGTATCGGAATCCTGGCAGATGGTAAAGGTAACGACTTTTATGTGGCGGAGCCATTTTCTTCCGTATTTGATCTTGGTGATTATCACTCACACCACAAAATAAACGCCAATGGCGCACAGGGATATGGAGGCGGACGAAGAGCTGATGGATCTGATGGTCATAGTTACGCTGGAGGCCTCGGCGCCCTCCTGGATGTTAGTGGCAACGATAGATACTACTCGGGCAACTGGACACTGGGTGTGGGTTACTGGTATGGAATAGGTGTGCTATGGGATGGAGCCGGAGATGACCTCTACTCCAGCTGTTATTTCACCCAGGGTTCAGGCGCGCATTACGCGATCGGGGTCTTTGTTGATGAAAGTGGAAACGATACACATAAGCTCTTTGAAACTGCTGGTGCTGCCCTGGGATTTGGATGGGATTTTGTCGATGCTCTGTTCTTTGACAGGAAAGGAGATGATTATTACGAGGCTAAAATCATTTCATTCGCAGTTGCAGAAATTCGATCAAATGCATTTTTCTTTGATCTCGCAGGGAATGATGTTTATAAGATAAAAGAGGGTACTCTTGCATTCGGTGCTGCGGATTACAGAACCGGATATACCAAACCCAATCGCTACAGCCCATTTGCCTATTTTTCGGAGGAGTTCGGAATATTTGTTGATGGAAATGGAGAGGACAAATACATCCTCATAAAGGATGGAATTGAAAAAAATTCTGCAATTTACAAAAACAATTCTTTCTGGCTACAGCCAGACACGTCATCGGAAAAATTTGGATTTGGAAACTACGGAATAGGTCTCGATCTTCAGGGAACAACTTTAAAGGATTTTAAGGAATTTTAACCCTCAACACCCATTTTCAAGTCAAACTCTCAGCTATTCCAAATACGACCCGTCTTAAACTTTGATAATTTGCAGAATACCATACTTATCACCCAGGACTTTTGCCTTGAATTCCGCATTTGCCCTGCTACCCGGGACAAAGCATATTGGAGGTTCTGGTATTATCCAGTTAGTGGAACCTAAAAATTGATAACCGGTAAGAGGCTCTATTTCTCCTTCAACTATTAGACCTGAATTGTGTTCCCCCGTGCTTGAATTATTCGTGTTCTCAGCAATCAGATGACTGATGAGCCGATCACCTTTTTTAAAAACAAGTATAACATCTTCACCATTGTCTTTAACGCCAATATTACCGATTGCAGAATCCCCGGCTTTTTTGAACTTCCCAAATCCAACCCGTCCCCATCCATATCCTTTCTCACCACCAAGTTGAAGAGAATTGATCAGATTTTTGATTTCGATCGTTCTTTTCTCGGAATTGATCTGAATCGAGGGTGAGGTATCGTTACCGACGATCACACCGTCTTTTATCCATATATCACCAATAAGATAAACATCATCGCCATTGCGTGTTTTGGGACCTATATATTCAACCTCATGCAACCCTCCCTCGAATGTAGCATTTTGAGTGTAATCAATAGGTTGGCCCATGTAGCCGAACTTGAAAAGGTTGTCAAAATCGTCATGACTGATGTATTTAAATATTAATCTGACATGATCCGGGGTCTGGTCTTTGCCCTTCTCTTCTTTGTTGGTGTCACCAATTCCCCAGGGGAAGTAAATTTCAAATGTTTCGTTTTGGTCTTTCTCATCCTCCAATTTTTTCAATGCGGGCCACAGGTAGCCAAAGCGGAAGTTCTGGATTAGGAAATCTCCAATTTTCTTGTAGTAATCAGGATCTCCACCAAAATAATCCCTTGTGATTCTGGCGGTTAATGCCCCCCAGAGGGTTCTCCCAGGGACATATTCGCGTGTCTCCATCAGATTGCGATACTTCCGCTTGCCTATGTGGAGAGGAGAGAGAAGTTTCAAGACAATGCGATAATGAACGAAACTCATGAACTCCCTCCCTGTTTTCCGGCAGCTTTGGCGTGATAACGGGCATAGATAAGAGTTTGCTCGTAAAGTTCTCGGACAAGGAGAAGGATTTCCAGATGAGCGGTAAGTTCCCTGATTTGTTCTAATATGATTGAGCGAGCGGGTTTAAAGGAGTTTAACCAATTTTTTATTTGTCTTAATTGCTTAAATTTCCACATACTTCCTTCCTTAGTATATTCAAAAGAAGGTGTTTGGACATTCTTTTGGGCTGGGGATTCTCCAGATGGACTTTTGTTACTTTTCAATATATAAGTTCTCCAGAAATCTTTCTCTTTATCGAGTATCTCTTTGCAATTTTTTAAATTTTCTTTCGCTTTTAAAATGTCAGGTTTTTCTTTATATTTCTCACGAAGGCTACGAGCCAATGCAGGTGGATCGCAGAATATTGCCTCAGGGTTGTTAAGCGGATTTATTTTATTTCTCAAATAATCCGGCAAAGGGACAGGAATTTCATTATCACGTAGAGCGTTCCATAAATAAAATAGTGTCCAGACTGCAGGATTTTTATCCGAAGCCTGACTGAACAGGTATAAATAAAGGGCATACACGCCTTGTGCTTGAAGAACACCAAGTGCTTTGGTAACAAGTGTTTCAATGTCTTTTGCAGAATTATCTTTTAGTGCCTGCTCAAGCATATTTTGGGCTGTTTTTGAAGCAAGGTAATCAAGGCTTGGAATTTTCATTTTTGTCCTCCTCACATTTTACAATCTTATTGGGTCCTGGAATCCAGCAAGAGAGCACATTGAACCTCCCGAATCCCCTTGTTCCCATTCCACCGATGCCAAGGTGTTCTGCCCATTCGAGTCCAAGATCAATAATGTCAATAGGACGAATCCAAACAGTTTCACTCTCCATTACATTTTTCAAAGCATTGAAACCGTTTTTAACTTTTTCCCAATACTCTTCTTTTAGCTTCTCGTATTTCTTTTTAGATTCTTCATCCTCCTTTTCCGGTTTTTGAGGGCGATTGCCCATATATCCCAACTGTCTAAGCACCCGTTCAATCTCAGTCTCATTATCTTCCTGAAATTCCTCTGGTAAAGTTGCGTTTTTAATTTTTTCGTAATAGTCTGTCCACAATTCCCTTGACGGAAATGCTTCTCTAAAATCGTCCACGATCACATCAAACCACAGAATTGTTGCTCTTGGGATGGCCTCGTAGGTGAAAAGTGCGCCTTCCTCCGCCGCCCCTGTCTCTGGATTTATCGCGACAGATGTGCGCACCTCAAGGTTACTATTGACAATCTGGGAGAAAAGTTTATCAGAGACTAAGACAATGCGATCTTTGATTTGATC
>CAZNDM010000058.1:0-18859 GCA_964571845.1 uncultured bacterium
AGGAGATCATTCCTGTGGGAAAGTAAACAGTTTGAATCCCTCCTCTATGTGGCACTGGTGGGGGAAATATATTACATTTTCTTTTTCCGCAGAGCGATTCTTGAGTCTCCAGATGGACTATTGAAAGGATTTGCAGTGGAGATTAAAATGTATGCTATGAAGAAGTCCAGAATAAAGGCTGAAGGTGACTGGGCACTGATTCTTGGGGCTTCCAGCGGGTTCGGCGCTGCGACCGCAAAAGAGCTGGCAAAAAATGGCTTTAATATCTTCGGCGTCCATCTCGATCGAAAAGCCACGATGAAAAATGTAGAAGAGATAGTCGATTTTATCAAAAGCACCGGAAAAGAAGCTGTATTCTTCAATGTTAATGCCGCTGACGATAAAAAGAGAGCAAAGGTGATGGATGAAATCGAGGCGATAATTAAATCCCAGGACGATAATCCTCAGGTCAGGGTACTATTGCACTCCCTCGCATTTGGAACATTAAAAAAATTCATAGGTGAAGATAGAATAAATCCCACACAGTTGATGATGACCCTCGAAGTTATGGCGAATACACTTGTTTACTGGACTCAGGATCTGGTAGAGAGGGGTCTTATGAGGCGGGGTGGCAGGATTTTTGCAATGACCAGCTCAGGATCTCAGAAGGTCATGAGTTATTATGGTGCAGTTTCAGCAGCCAAATGCGCACTTGAGAGTCATATTCGCCAACTCGCTCTCGAGCTTGCACCCCTCGGTATAACTGCCAACGCAATAAGAGCGGGTGTAACAGATACACCAGCACTTAGAAAAATCCCGGGTCATGAGAAAATTATTGAGCTCGTTTTGAAAGTTAATCCTTCTGGTAGATTAACAACTCCTGAGGATGTTGCTCGTGCAATTGCTGTTCTCACTCATCCTGACCTCTACTGGATGACCGGCAATGTGATCAATGTGGACGGAGGAGAAAACATTTCAGGCATCTAAAGATGACCGAAATGTTTGGGCGTTCTTTTTAAAAGAAAAGTTTTCGCATGTGCGTTTCTTCTAAGGTTGACACTGATGAGAAAGATATTTAATAATAAAAACCTACCTGCCGGGGTAGCTCAGTTGGTAGAGCACGGGACTGAAAATCCCGGTGTCCCCAGTTCGATTCTGGGCCCCGGCACTTTTTATTTTTAGGAGGTATTATGGATATATCCAGGCTTGAATCTATTCTGCAGGATGTCTTAAATGGAGACCCATCGTTTCAAACAGTGATGATCGTCAGTATAGATGGGTTGCCACTTGCCTCTGCTTCAAATTCATCAGTTGATGAGGAAAAACTCAGTGCTGTCTCCTCTCTCGCGCTTTCTACACTTGAGAAAGCGGCAAGTGAAATTGGACTTGGTAAACTGAGCGATTCCTTTATTCGTGGTGATGAAGCCACGGTTTTTATTTACAACCTTGACAACGAAGGGGCTCTCGTGGCAGTTGCGGACAATTCCGTCAAACTCGGACTTGCTCTCTATCAACTGAAAAATGCCTCCAAACTGGCAGTAGAAGTCTTGAAGGAATCTGTTTACTCTGCTTCATCTGGAGAACAGGTCTGACCTCCGTACCAATTGGTAAGTTCATAGTTTTTTTCCTCGTCGGGTTACCCTTTGCTGTATTGACAGGATATCTTGCTGAAAGAAAGCAAAATTACATATTTCCTCCGATTTTTTCCCTGATCTTTGTTCTCACATCATACCCAATTTACCTAAAGTTCAGCGACACTTTTGAATTCTATTATTTTTCTTTTCTACTTCTTTTGCTTTTGGGTATTGCTTATGTGGATTTCCTGACAGAGGGGATACCACAACTTTATACACATTCGGGGATCGCACTCGGTGTAATTTTCAGCTATTTTACCACTTATCCCGGACTTAAAAACTCCCTTATGGGTGCCGGTGTCGGGATTGTCCTATTTTTCGTATTCAAATTCATCGCGGATATGATGATGAGAAAGGAAGCTTTTGGACTCGGGGATGTCAAGCTTCTGGCAATGATAGGGGCATTTGGTGGACCTTATCTCCTTTTGACGGCATTCATTGGTGGAAGCATAATCGGCGCAATTCTTGGCTTGATAAAATATGCGGTTAAAGGGGACAATCGCCTGCCTTTTGGACCTTTTATCTCAATTGCAGCCTACCTCGGGATAGTTTTTCGCGAAGATATATTGTTTATTGTCCGAAAAATTCTTGTAGCTTGACACAGTTTGGTTAATACTTATAAATTAAAGCAAGGAGTTGAATTATGAAATTCGCGACAATCAACGATGCTATAGATTTTTACAGGAAGCTCGCTATTGAAAATCCCAACAACTCCACAGTTTTAAACACCCTTGGCGATTTATATGTCAAAATCGGGGACAGAAAAGAAGCCCTTAAATACTACAAACAGGCAATGGAAATACTTGAAAAGAATGCGAGCTATCAAAATGCTATTGCCATCGGTAAAAAAATCTTGAGGTATGTTACGAAGGATCAGGAAACGATCTTTAAGCTCTCAAAACTCTATACGAAAATAGGAGATTACGGAGAAGCAATTAAATATGTGAGTTTGCTCGACCCCGAAACAATAGATGAATCCTATTACGACGAGATAATAGGACTTTTGAATTTTCTATCTTCCTCTGTTGATTCACCGGATGTCAAATTGAGACTCACAAGGCTCATGGATCTTTTCAGGGAGAAAATGGAAACACTGTCGGGTCCGCTTGATGACTATGATCTCCTGGGTTTTCAGGCGACTGATAATGACGACATGCCCCCATTGCTCGAGGAATCTACAATCAAAATTGGTCCTGACACAATCATAGACCTCTCAGTTCCCGGAGAAGAAGTGGAGGCACCACCCCGTAAGGTGGAGCCTGAGTACTTTATTCAAATACTGACAAAACTTTCGAAAGATCAGTACATCCCTTTCAGTCCCCAATTTGATGATATTAAAAAACTGGCAGATGCGGGTCTTTACAAACCGGCAATATGGCTTATACAGAGTATGACTCCTGAGGAAAGGGAGTCGCATCCGTGGAAAGAATTGCTCCTTAAATGTTTCGTCGAAGCGGGAGAGACTGAGGAAATACTTCCCCTGCTGGATGAATTACAGGACACAAGAGATCCAGAGACCATGTATTACATTGGAAGAGCCTATGAGGAAACAGGCAGGAAGGATAAGGCTCTTGAGATATACCGTAAGCTTTATGTGTACTTCGGTGAATTCAAAGATACAAAGGAAAGGATTCAAAAAATCAGGAGTGAGATAGAATGAGCCAGTTGAGACTTTTAAACGACCTGGCAGGTGCAGGTATCATAACACCAACAGATAAGGAAGATATACTTAAAAAGCAGTGGGAAACCGGGGAGTCCATTGAAAAAATCCTCATCGAGGGTGGATACATCTCCGAAGATCGGTTACTCAACTTTATTTCGAAAAAGTATAGAATACCTTTTGTATCTTTGAAAACAGTTCAGGTCGATGTGGAAGCGACTTACCATGTCCCTTCATACCTTGCAAGAAAACTGAGTCTTATCCCTGTTAGACGAATCAATTCTTCACTCGTGATCGCCGTTTCGGAACCATTCAACGAGAATATACTGTCGGAGCTCAGAAGGGTAACTGATCTGAAACCCATCCCTTTACTTGCAAGGAAATCCGAGATAGATGAGGCTATCAATGAGTATTATCGCGAGTCCGGTGAGATTCCAGAAAAACCCATGGAGACAAGGATTCAGGAGATCGAAAAACATGAACTCCCTGGAAGTTTCCAGGAATACATAGTGGGTAAAGGGAATGAGAAAGTTTTCAGGTTGAGTCAGGCTTTTGTGAAAGGTGAGATTAAGGATCTCTTCATTCAGGGAGAACCGGGAACTGGCAAGACCTTTACACTGGGTGCAATCAAAGACGCGTTGGAGAAAGAGGGGAAAAGGGTAATTGCAGTAACAGTGCCGGATCTCGAAGGAATGATTAGCAGGTTCAGGAACAATTTTGCAATTGCTGATCTCAGAGAGTACTTGACATCGCATGAAATCCTTTTGCTGGACGAGGTTGAGTTTTTACAAAACAAGCAGCAACTCCAAGAGGAGGTTGAGATTCTGCTTGAAAAGTACATGCAAAAGGGACACCAGGTAGCGGTTGCCTCGTTGGTGAAACCATCGGATATGAAGGGTGTAACAGCCAGGCTCACTTCTTTACTTAGTTCCATGATCGAGGTGGAATTGGGCGAACTGGACAGAGATATGGCTATGAGGTTTCTCAGCAACTATGACCTGTCTGCCGGTGATATTGAGGCGATTTTGAAAGAGAATCCCAGAACATTCAGAGAGCTTGAGGGAATTCTCAAGCGCGTTATTGCCATTAAAAAATATCTCTCTTCCGGATTCTGATAAAGAATGCTGTCAAATTTTTTTAAAAACGGAAAGAGAAACGCCGTAGTAAGTATTGATATCGGCTCCAATCTTATCAAAATCCTCGAACTTGAGCGAAAAAAAGACGAAGTCTATGTAAAAAATATTGGCTTTATGGACACGCCGCCCGAAAGTGTGGTGGCGAAGGAAATCATTGATAGAGAAATAATTGCAGATGCTATTAAAAATCTGCTCGAAGAATTGAAAATATCGAAGTCTTTCGCGGTTACATCAGTTGGGGGAAAAAATCTCATTATAAAAAGCCTTCTGATTTCACCCGTGGAATCAGGTGAAATTGAGACAAGGATAGTGGAAGAGGCTCAGAAGGTCCTGCCATTTGATATAGAAACAGTTTTCTGGGATTACTGGATCCTTCCTCCAAGGCCCGGTAGTGAGGAAATTCCTGTTTACATTGTTGCCACCAGACAGGAAACCGTTTACATGATTGAAGATTCTCTGAAATACGCGGGCCTCACACTGGGGGTCCTTGATGCCACACCTCTATCAATAATCAACACTGTCAAGTTCAACCATCACCTTGACGCTGAAAAAAATTATCTGATCATAGACATAGGTTACGAAGGGTCTTCTTTTATCCTGGTCTCCGGCGGCATGTATTACGACCATCAGGACGGCGACTTTTCAGTAAAAAAGTATGTTGAATCACTTGTTCGCTTTATGAATGTTGATCAGAAAACCGCACTTGGATACCTCTTTGATCAGGACACTTCTGCGGAACTAACTGCAAGTTTTGAAACCATTATCAACGGACTGAATCAATCCCTTGCAGACGAAGTCCAGAGGTATGTCTCCATTTCGGGTATTGAGGTAGCCGGGATCTATCTAACAGGTGGTGGAGTTAACATAAAAAACATAGATGAACCGTTGAGGAATGCCTTTGAATCAGCGGAGCTTGTAATCGTTGATCCGTTTAAAAATGTTGCAAATGTCGATGAAATAGAAGAAAAATTTGGGATCGGTGAGAGAGAACAGAGGCTTTTTTCCCTCACATTTGGTGCCGGTCTGAGAGGACTTGAGGTTCCTCAGGTTGAACCACTTATCAATCTCAGTCCGTACAAGAAAGTTGAGAGAAGGCCCAGGATACCACCTATTGTTGGCAACCTGATTGCACCAGGTGTGATCTTTCTGGCGTCGCTTATCTTTATTTTCATCATGAATCAGGAACAGAGGTCCACATACCAGATCCTTATGATGCAAAAACAGGAGATTGAGGAGGAAAAAAAGCTCCTTGGAGATAAGCTCAACATAATGCGTGAACTCGACAGGAAGAAAAAAGAGCTTGCCCAGAAAGTTAACATTATAAGAGAAATAGCAAAGGATCGAGCATTTTATCTCACTCTTTTGAACGACATTAACAAAAACATACCACCAAATACCTGGCTGACTGCAATAAAGGAAAATCGAGAGGGAGGAGTTACGAGATTTTTTATTGACGGCGGAGCTTATACCTCGATTGAGGTATCCAACTTTATGAAAAGACTTTCCGAATCCAAAAGCGTCTGGGAAAAAGTGGATCTCGTGTACCTTAGAAAAAATGAGGATGTAACCGGTTCCTATGTAACTTTTGAAATCGTGGTCTATCCACATCCAGCATCGGGAGAGGCTCAAAGTGGAACTAAACATTGATGCCTTAAAAAAGCCAAAAAACATCTGGGGTCTTCTTCTTGTAATTGAAGTTATCCTTGTTGGTGGATTCTTTTACAAGGTTTATCTCCCGCGGAAGAGCAAAATAAACACACTGAGGGAGCAGATAACGCAGGAGCAGATGATGCTTCAGAAGTACAGGTCAAGATTGAAAAACTTCAAAAAGGTCAAAGCAGAGGCTGACTCAGTGGAGCAACTCTGGAATAAACTCAATGAGATTTTACCGTCTGAAGAGGAAGTACCCCAATGGATTAAAAAAGTTGCTCTGATGGGTATTCGAAACCGGCTTGAATTCACCATGTTCAGACCAATGCCAACTTCGGTCAAAGGATTTTATGTAATCTATCCCATTGACATTGACCTTGTGGGAAGTTATCACGATTTCGGAAGATTTGTTGAAGATCTGACAAATTCTCCACAGGTTACGAAGATCACAAACCTTGAGATAACATCTTTTAACTCTAAGGATTTCCCGGAGTTCAGCGTAAAAGTGCATTTTCAGCTTCAGGTATTCGTCTTTAAAGGCACAAAAGTGAAAAAACTCCTTGGAGGCGAAGGATGAGGAAAGTCCTTTTGCTACTTTTGCTTGCTGGTTTTTTAAGCGCATACAATGAACTCACTGATATTTATTTCGAAGAGCAGCCCGGATTTGCAGAAATCATGCTTAAATTTCGCGAGGAAATAGTTGACTATCGGGGGAGTCTTGAAAAAAAGAAAATTGTTATATTTTTCCCTTATACTGACTACTTTAAAGACATCAGAAAAATTGACATCAACAAGGCAAATGTAAGGTATATCGAGATTAAACCTGGAAAGGAGCATACCATAAAGGTTATAATTGCTGAAAAAGAACGGAGTGAATACAAAATTGAACAGGTTGGCAACATTATGACAATTAGAGTATATCCTCCCAAACTGGTTGGAAAACCCGCGGTTCAGGAAACAGTGCCTACATTACCAAAAATAAAGCCATCTACAATCTCTGAGGTACTGAATCTAAAGCCCATGAAGTATCGAACTTATGGGAAAAGGGATATTTTCAAAAGTCTCATAGATGTGAAAGGAGATTCTGCCCTTATGGATCCAGCAGGTGCCAAACTGCTTGGAGTTATTATGCGGGGTCCACGAAAAGTAGCGATCTTCAAAGATAAGAGTGGCAAAACATTCATCCTTAAAGAAGGAGCCAGGGTGAAAAACGGGAAACTCTGGAAGGTGACGGAAAATCAGGTAATATTACTCATCGGCTTGCGTGGCTATGCAAGAACTGTTAGAATAAAGCTCAAAAATCCAATGGAAGACCTGAAATGAAGATAAGATTTGCAATTATCATAATCTTAGCCCTGACCTTCTCAGGTCTGAACGCCGCGAAGAAAAACGCTCTTGTTACATTAAATGTTGAGAATGCCGATGTAAGGGATGTCCTTCAAGCCCTCGCACAGATCGCCGGTGCCAATATTGTTATTTCAAAAGATGTTACCGGCAAAATTACCATCAGACTCAATAAGGTTCCATGGAAAACTGCTCTCGGCATTATCACAGAGTCGGCTGGTCTGAGCTACAGGGAGAAAAATGGAATCATCACTGTCACCACAAAAGATGAATTTGAAACTATGAAATCCATCGCAAAGCTCGAAACGAGAGTCATCAATCTCGAGTATTCAAAAGCAAAGGATGTTAAAGCACTCGTGGAAAAAAGGCTTTCTGACAGGGGGGTAATTGAGACTGATTCGAGAACGAATTCGCTCATCATAACAGACCTGCCAGAGGTTCTCGACGAAATACAGGCTTTAATCAATAAACTGGATGTCCCGAACAGGCAGGTTATGATCTCTGCAAGGATAGTCGAAGTTGATTACGACGCGGCAAGAGAGCTTGGAATCAACTGGTCAGCCGGAAATGTCCTTGACACCCTCGCAAAGACAAAAGGCGGAGTTACACTCATAGCTGGTGGCGAAAGTGACAAAGGTCTTGTGATCACCTTTGGAAAAGTTCTTCCATCATACAATATTAACGCCACACTGTCCCAACTTGAGAACGAGAGTAAGGCAAAC
This sequence comes from uncultured bacterium, assembly GCA_964571845.1. Taxonomy (GTDB): domain Bacteria; phylum Hydrothermota; class Hydrothermia; order B15-G9; family WFZT01; genus WFZT01. The sequence continues at coordinate 8,126 of CAZNDM010000058.1, forward strand.
ATCCTTTCTGAACCAAAGATAATGGTTGAGGACAATGAGAACGCCGTTATATCCTCTGGAAAGCTGATCCCAGTAATAATGCGGGATCAGGCAGGTAATCCCGTCATCAAGTTCTACGACGCCACTCTGAAGCTCTCAGTTACGCCACACATTAGTCCAAACAACGAGATACGGCTCGAGCTTGAGCCACAGGTTGGTGACATTGCCGGTCTCATACCAGGCGCCCCGGGTCCCATCATCTCGGTTCAGAAAGCAAGAACAATCCTGCGTGTAAAAAACGGTGAGACAATCGTCATCGGTGGCGTACTCAAAAGCCGTGAAGCTAAAGGATCAGAAGGCATCCCTTTTTTGAAAGATCTCCCAATCATAGGTGGACTATTTGGATCAAAATCTCGTACAGTAGAGAAGAAAGAAATTCTGTTTTTCATAACCCCGAGAATAGTTGAAAATGATTAGGATTTTTCTGGCATTGGCATTTATAGTGCCCTTTTTTCTGAACGCTCAGTCAGATTCTGTAAGACCAATTATCAGTGGTATTTATGTCAACCCTAACCCTGTCTCGCCCAACAACGATGGAAACAGCGATACAGCCTACATTGGATTTACACTGTTCAGACCTGCGCGCGTCATCCTTGAGGTTGTAAATACAAACCCCTCATATCCACTCTCCGGCTACAGATTGATTGACTCAACCCTGATTGATGCCGGGCACTTCGAGTATGCATGGGATGGTAAGGTCAACGGCCAGGTGTACAATGCAACATTTAATTTCCTAATTTTTGCCGTTGACACAGAGGGATTTGTCTCTGATTCTGTAATTTTTCCGGTCGTTGTGGACACCACACTACCTCTAATCACGTATGTTGAAGTATCACCCAACCCTTTTTCTCCGGACAATAACGGTGTCGAGGACTACGCCAATTTTATATTCACAGTGGACAACACACATCCGGACCAGTACGACTATCTAATGTTGCCCCAGAACAGAATCGCAACGCTCACAATTACTCCCGGCTCATACCAGCTCGTACAAAATGGGCAGACAATAGCCATTAACGGGAATAAGGTTAATGACCCGGATTTCCCTCCATTTCCCGTTTACTTTGCTGTAAAGGTCGATTACATGACCGTTGAAAATTTTACACTGGGATTTAAGGATTGGGGGAACAGAACAGTGACAGTATCCGTTGCGAGCAGACCTGTGGAACTCATCAGGGTCGGGGATCTCACCAACAAGATGACGGCATCATCACTTATTTCTGTATGGCCTGAAGACAGTCTTCAGGATCCCACCGACATGGTGCAGGTTGGTATCTACGCGTTCACAGGAAATGCGAGTCTCAGTATTTACGACGAAAACGGAGAACTCGTCCACAATGTCAATTTCTGGTCGTCCTTTTTCGGAGACGGGAGTTACCTTACACAGTGGGGACCTGGTCCAATTCCTGATGGAAGGTACACTTACGACATTCAGGTTGAAGACGAAGCGGGAAATGTTAAACATATCGGTGGCGAAGTTATAGCAAACTCGGTCCCAACAACTGTAGGAAACATTTATGTCGTACCGTCCAAAATATCGCCCGAGAATCAGGATGGGATCGCCGATGTCGCTGAAATAAGGTTTACGATTTCAGAGAACGCCAATGTGTCTGTAAAACTGTACAGTTCGACAACAAGGTTTGATTCCACAACTTATGTAACAACATTGATGGATAATGAACCGCTGGAAGGAGGTAGCCACTCTCTGCGTTTTGACGGTAAAGTGGGGGGCAGTTTCCTCTCGTCAGGCGAAGACAGCACATATGGAATAGTTATCACAGCAACTGATCCATATACCGGTGATGCAGATCAGGGAGTAACACAGATCGAAATTGACAACAAAGGACCGCAGTTTATTTACCTCGATACACTGGCAATACCACATATTACCTCCTCGTCAGAGGACACCGTGGTGGGATACACTGAACCCCATTCTCTTGTCAGAATTTTCAAAAATGGAGTGCTTTACGGCGAACTTTATTCGGACTCAATTTCCGGGAGATTTGAGGCTCCAATTAACTTTCAGATTGGAGATACACTGATATTCGCAATCGCTTTTGACGATGTCATGAACGAAGGTGATACATCAAATGTCCTCAAGGTGGTTTATGATCCTGAACCTCCCATGGTAATTCAAGTTTTCCCTCAGGACCACGGATACTACAATACAGTAATCGACACGATCAGAGCGGTGGTTGATGATAATATCTCAGGAGTTAATCCGGACACTTTTGTCCTATCCGTGGGGAGAAACGGCAATCTGCTACAAATTGATACAATGTTTGTCGTTGGGGACACATTTTTCACTGTTTTATCAAACCCGATCCAGCCAAATTCGGGGATGGATGGACACTACAAAATCTATGTCTCTTTCTTTGACTCAGCATGGAACGAGCTAAGGGATACATTTGAATTCATCTATGACAGTCAGAGTCCATCTGCGAGCCTGAATCCACCTGACAGCGCAAAAGTCAACAGGCTGGATACCGTTTATGTGACTATCGTTGATTCCCTGAGCGGTGTTTTCCCGGACAGTACATCCGTGACTCTTATCGGTCCCGCCGGTAATGTAAATACTGGTGTTATCTTCACATCAGACACATCTTTCATGTTCTACCCAACTCCACCCCTGAGACGGGATGGAACAGAAGATGGTCAATATACGATCATCCTGAGAATCTTTGATCAGGCGATGAACTCTCGAACGGATACATTTTTGATATTTTACGATACCCAGCCACCAACAGTTGATTCCTCTTACCCCTATCAGGGGCAAATTATTGGCTCATCCAATGTGGATACCATTACCATTGTTTTTGAAGACCGAATTGCAGGTGTCAATCTTTACACAGCGCGAGCATCACTTTTTAGAGACACGACTTATGTGCCCGGTACATACGAATACAGATTTCCGGACACACTCCTGTTTATCCCTGAAAGTAAAGGCTTGGGGGATGGGACATACCATTTCGTGTTCTATGTTGCAGATAGTGCAAACAACCCCATGATGGATACACTGGATTTTATGATAGATACAACGCCTCCAGTCATTGTTTTCTCCTATCCCTCAGCTGATACATTTGTCAGAGATTCAATTGATACCCTGATCGTGGTCGCATCAGACGGTACGGGTTGCGGTATAATGGAACTCAACTTAACCCTTATATCTCCTGACACCTCAATTTTACAGGGAGTTTCAACAATTACAAACGACACTCTGATTTTCGTGATCAATTCACCTCTTGTGCCCAACGGAGCAATGGACGGTCTCTACACAATGATTCTCCATGTGATGGATTTTGTCGGTAATGAGACAACAGACACGGTAAGATTCATTTACGACAATATCTCGCCCAGTGTTATAACAACAAGCCCGGATTCAGGAGACACGGGCGTTGTTCTGAGAGACAGTGTATACGCAATCATAACAGATATAAGGGCAGGGGTGGATACATCGTCGGGAATTGACTTTACGCGCACACACATATTTTTACTCTACCCCGATTCGACTTCGGTCCCCGGAAGACAGAGTATCCACAATAACGGCGACGGAACTTACTCCCTGTCCTGGGTCATTGATCCTGAAGCACGAATTCAGAGTGGCACATACACTATCCTTCTTGAGCTATATGACAGGGCTTTAAATTCGAGGTTTGACACCCTGATTTTCGATGTGGCTGCTCTCGAACCTGTAATCCTCGCTGTTTATCCGATGGACGGCTCTTACCTCAATGCAATTGACAGTGTTTATGCCCTTATACACGACCGCACAGGATCTGGTATCGACACAAGCTCGGCCATTGTCGTAACGGACCCGAACGGTCAGATTGTTTCAGGAACAAAGTACCTGTCAGGTAGTGACACACTTGCCTACCTGATATTCAGATTCGCGTCTCCTCTGACTGTCAACGGCATGTACACAGTTGACATCAGTCCTGTTGCGAGAAACGGCGTTCCGGGTGAAGCTCAAACCGTCAATTTTTACTTTGACAACCAACCTCCGGCGATTGTCGAGAGATACCCCACAGGTGGGGTCTTTGATCAGGTAACAACCATCTGGGTCAGGGTATCCGATGCATCACCTGTCTCAGAATTCAGCATTCATGTTTATTATCAGGGAGACACACTTGGTGGGAATTATGGGATGTATGGTGATACCATCATTTTTACCCCCACAGAGCCAATAGACCAGGTGGGTGAGTACACAGTGGTTACAGGCGTTACGGATTATGCAGGGAACAGTGTCCTGGATACATTCTCGTTCACACTCAACAGTCCGTTAACCGTCAGATTCGTACCTTCAGATGGTGACACAGTGAGGTCCTCACTTTCGAGAGTTTATGTTTATGCAAATGTTTATCAGGGTGAGATCACCCTGTGGTCATTAACCCTGCTGACAGATTCAGGTGACACAGTTGGAGGAGTTGCCACAAGACTCAACGACACGACATTTTTCTACGATCTTGAAAATCCTCTGGCGTGTGACGGCTCAGACAACGGTTATTACAGCATCTCCTTCCAGGTTATCCTGGATTCAGTCAGAACTTTCTCGTTCAATCCTCGCTTTTACTACCTATGCGACACAGTTCCACCACCTGCACCCCAGTTGACAGATTCCCTGCCTTCAAGAACAACCTCAACTGTACTGACAATTAATGGTAAAGGCGAGCCATTCGCAACTGTATTTGTCAGTGTAAACAGCGCCGTTCAGGATTCTCAGCTTATCGGAATTGACTCGACATTTTCATTCACCAATGTAACACTGACATTTGGCGAAACAAATGTCATAGAACTATATCAAAGAGATGCAGCTGGAAATTTTGGAGACACTTTGAGATTTTCTGTCTTCTGCGGTAATCCGGTTTTTGAGGTAATTCCGTCAAAACCTTTCAACGAAACGAACAAAAAATTCATCATTTCAATTCCGGAAGACGCCACAGTGTCACTTGAAATTTACACAACCATGGGAAGAAAAATTTACAGTCGGACTTTGACCCTTGCCTCAGGCAACTACCATGAAATTGAATGGGATTTAAAGGACAGGGATGGAGATGCTGTGAACAATGGTGTTTACATCTACATTATAAAAGCCCGATACAGTGACGGGCGGGAAGATGTGAAAAAAGGCTTACTGGCGGTGGTGAGATGAAAAAGATTTTTCTACTTCTTATAGCAGGCGCACTATTCGGTGGGACATTCGAGATGGAAATGTATGACCCGCGCAGTCTCGCTCTTGGTGGTGCCTGTGTGGCTTTACCAACAATGAGCGCAGGTGTCGTTATAAACCCGGCAATCGCTGGATATTTCAAGGGGAAAGAGTTTATCGGTTCCTACGGTAAATACAGGGATTTTCCCATCAAAAATGGATTTCTTGGATACACTGTTGAAGACAATGGTGTGGCTGCCGGTGGTCTCTTCTGGCACTACACAGGATTCAGGGTTTACGACTCCTACGATTGGTCGGAGAATCAGATTTCCTATGCCGTTGCCAAAAAAATTGGATGGCACTTCTCTCTGGGACTCACTGCCAAGCTCCTGTTTGTCAGCTCAGATTTTGAAAACGGGAAGGCATCAGGTATGGGTCTGGATCTGGGATTTATCGGTGATGTCAACGGCATGTTCTTTTACGGAATGAGCGTTGTTAATGCAACCTCAAAACTCAATTGGGATACAGGTAGAAAAGAGAAACTCCCCACCTCAATAATCACGGGGTTCAGCATTGCACACGCGTTCGATAGGTTGAGCGCAAGTTTTCAGCTCAAATTTTCAGGTGAATTTGAGTATGTGAGTTCAGGACTCGAACTGTGGCTCTCAAAGGATGTTCTTGCATTGAGAATAGGCGGGATATACCACCTTATTGAACCTTCGAGGTTTGTTCCCACGGGCGGCCTTTCCGTCGCTGTCCCTGCTGGCAAAACGAATGTCGGTGTTGAATTCGGGTTCCTCTACGACCAGCAGGTTGCCGGTTTTATCGAACGCCTCGGTCTGAAAGTGTTTAGATTTTAACCCTTATTCCCGCAGACACTCTCACATCAGGTGATGGCTCGTAGTCCGCTTTAATAGGAATTCTGTGCACCCCTATGATAAAACTGAATGGCTTTATCGTAAAAAGCGAAAGCCAGCCCGAAACAGTAAAAATATTATCAACGCCGGTGGTATCTCTGTGATTTTCAGGTTTGTTCAATACATTCAGCGCAACACTCAACCCACCAGTAGAAACTCCGACTCTGAACCTCTCCACATAGCTCTCCATGTGGGCAATTGAGTCAACTCCGGGAAAGTAAAGACCAAAAACAGGTCCAAGCCTTATGCCGTAGCCAGCAATGACTTTCAGGCTGTCATCTATTGCATCAACATTTACATCAAGAATAGCACCGATACTCGTGATCCCCGCTGAGACCTGGACCTCGTAGGGATGCTTCTGGTCCGAAACACCTCCGTTCTTTATCTCATCGTAAAAAACTTTAAACAGACCGCTTGCTTCAAAATAAAAGGGTCCCGCTGCGTGAACTATACCTGCAAGTGCCAAAGACAGAAAAAACTTTTTCATAACCCACCCCCTTGTTTTATACAGGTACCCCGTATGTATTTGTCCTCGTGGGCTCAAAAAGAAGCACAAAAGTTTCTACATTTGCCTTTGACCTGTGAGGCGTTCTTTTGGGAATTTTTATCCCTTCACCCTCCTTCAGGACAAAAGTCTCCTCTTTTGTTTCTATGATCAGCTCTCCTTTGAGGACAAAGAAAAACTCGTCTTCATCCGGGTGAACATGCCACCTGTACTCACCGTGAATCTTTGCCATGCGGATGGAAGCACCGTCCACTCTGGAAACCTCAATGGGAGTGAAAGCCTCCCTTACCTCCTGCATCAGTTCGTTAAAATTTACCTTCTTCATAAAATTAAAAGAGTGCGCCGCGCAGGAGTCGAACCTGCAACCCTCGGATTAAGAATCCGATGCTCTGCCTGTTGAGCTAGCGGCGCACTTTCAAGATGGTGTTTTATTCTAATTGCTTTCATCGGGTATTTCAACTCCCAGTTCTTTCATTGCCTGTAAATACTCCTCCCTGTTGGGAGCCTTACCGTGCCATTCCACCTGATTTTCCATAAAAGAAACGCCCTTACCTTTCACCGTGTTGGCAATTATCATCTGCGGTTTCCCTTTTACACTCACCGCCCACTTTAGCGCCTTCTCTATTTCCTCAAAATTATGACCATCAATTATCATCGTCTCCCAGCCAAATGCCTGAAATTTTTTATCAATTGGCGATGAATCCATAACCTTAAATATTTCACCGTCTATCTGCAATTTATTAAAATCCAGCACTGCAGTTAGATTGTCAACTTTGTAATGGGCAGCTGCCAAAGCCGCTTCCCAAACCTGCCCTTCATCTATCTCGCCATCTCCAAGAATAACATAAACTCTTGCATCTTTCCCATCAAGTCTCAGCCCAAGTGCCATGCCAAGGGCAACGGAAAATCCCTGTCCCAGTGAACCTGTTGACGCCTCAACTCCCGGTGTATCAAGCCTCGCTGGGTGCCCCTGAAGATGTGAATTCACCTTCCTCAGAGTCCACAAATCCTCGTAAGGGAAATACCCCTGTCTCGCAAGCACTGAATAAAGTACAGGTGCAGCATGACCTTTTGAAAGGACAAGCCTGTCCCTATCCTCCCAATCAGGATTGTCTGGCTTGTGTCTCAACCAGCACCAGTAAAGATAAACCATTATTTCAACCAGTGATAGCGAACCACCGGGATGTCCGGATCCTGCAAGGTACAGCATTTTGATAATATCAACCCTCACATTACGAGCTATCTCTCTCAGCTTTTCTCGATCACAACTTCTCCGGATCAATTACCTTACCTCCCACGATCGTGTATTTTATTTTCGCATATAATTCCTCACCGAGAAACGGAGTGTTACTGGACTTTGAATGCAAATTATCCTTTGTAACTTTCCATTTTTCATCCAGTTTCCAGATACAGAGATCAGCATCATAACCCTTCTTAATTCTGCCCTTTCCAGAGAAGCCAAAAATTTCAGCAGGTTTTGCCGTCAGAGCAAGAATAACGGTTTCAAGGGACAGTTCTCCAGTCTTAACAAGTTTCGTGTAAAGTGAGGAAAAAGCTGTTTCAAGACCGAGAATGCCAAAGGGAGCCTGATTCAGATCAAACTCTTTTTCAAATGACGCGTGCGGAGCGTGATCCGTTGCTATCACATCTATCAATCCCTCCTTTAAAGCCGAAATCAGAGCCTCCCTGTCTTCTTCTGTTCGAAGCGGAGGATTGACCTTGAAAACCGGATCATAACTCCTCATAACCTCCTCGTTGAATATCAGATGGTGAGGAGTTACTTCTGCCGTAACTCTCAAATTTTTTTTCTTTGCGTATTCAAGGAAAAATAAACTCCCTCTGGACGATATGTGTGCAATATGCAATCTTCCACCGGTTAGCTCTGCAAGCAAAATATCCCGTGATACGGCAATCTCCTCAGCCTGTGGCGGTATGCCTTTAATCCCAAGCTCGTAAGACAGTCGGCTCTCGTTCATAATACCGCCGGGAGAGAGAGTCTTATCCTCCGCATGCGTGATTATCGGTCCCTCATATTCAAGTGCCCGTCTCATCACAGCAGAATTTGAAACCCAATCTCCATCGTCGGAAAAACCCACTGCACCCATCTCTTTCATAAGCTTCAAATCGGCAAGTTCGCTACCTGCTCTACCCTTCGTGATCGCTCCAACTGGATAAATATTTGCAAGACCAACCTCTTTCGCACGCTTTAAAATGTATTCAACCATCTCCGGCGAGTCTACTGGAGGCTCTGTATTTGGCATAACGAGAACAGTAGTGTAACCACCGGCAACAGCCGCTCGGCTACCAGATCCTATGTCCTCCTTGTACTCAAATCCGGGTTCCCTGAAATGAGCATGTAGATCAATAAATCCCGGGAAAACGGTGTAACCACCAAGGTCCAGAACTTTTGCCCCTTCCAGTTCTATTCTGGGCGAAACTTCGGCAATTTTGCCATCTACAATGAGAATATCAAACCTGCCATCAAGGTTATCCGCAGGACTGAAAATATGACCGTTTTTCAAAATCATCTTATTCATTTTGTTGTGCTCCAACGAGGAATAGGTATAGGATAGCCATTCTCACGGCAACTCCGTTGGTAACCTGCTTGAGAATGACATCACGAACCCTGTCTTTTGCTTCATAATCCAGTTCAATTCCCCAGTTCACGGGTCCCGGATGCATCAGGACCACCTCTGGATCAAGTCTTTCAAGTCTTTCACGGGTAAGGGCAAAAAATTTACGGTATTCCCGAATTGAAGGGAAATACGGCTCTTCAAGCCTTTCCTTCTGTATTCTCAAAGCCATGATAACATTTACCTGATCCATAACATCGTCAATGTTTCTCACAACTTCTGCTCCGAGATAACTATACTCCCCGGGTACGAGGGTAGGGGGACCTGCAAGGTATATTTTTGCACCGAATTTGGAAAGACCGAAAATATTGGATCTCGCCACTCTTGAGTGGAGTATGTCGCCTACAATCAAAATTTTAACATCTTCAAGGTTTCCAAAGATCTGCTTCAATGTCAACATGTCGAGAAGAGCCTGTGTGGGATGCTCGTTCGTGCCATCCCCTGCATTGATAACAGACGCCTCTGTGTGTCTTGCAAGAAGATGGGGCATTCCGGAGGCACTGTGTCTTATGATGTAAAGATCCACCTTCATCGCGTCAATATTCCTCAGGGTGTCGATCAGACTTTCACCCTTGACGACAGAAGTTCCCCTCGTACCAACACTAATGGTATCAGCCGATAGTCTTTTGGCGGCGAGATCAAAAGAAGAAAGTGTTCTCGTCGAGGGTTCGAAAAACATGTGAACAACGGTTTTTCCTCTGAGGGTTGGCAACTTTTTTGTGGGTCTGTTGAGAACTTCGAGGAAGACTGTAGCCTGATCAAGGATGGCTTCAATAAATTCGCGGTTTACATCCTTGAGTCCGAGAAGGTCTTTACGGTCATAAAAAAATCCCATGCTGGCAGAAATTTTAAATTGTTGCCACAAAATTGTCAAAAAAGAAAGTTACTCATAAAATTGCTGCGGGAGAGGGAAAAATTTAAATTTTTAGCTCACCTCCTAAGTCCTCCTGTGCTCTCGAGGAAGGGTTTCCTTCCATCTTCATGGTGATCAGCGCTGTGGGGGAGGATCACCACAACCTCTCTCCTCGTTTCGCAAAGAGATTTTTTCAACCCCACCTCTTCTTCGCAGGAAAAATTCTAAACCCCTTCTCTGCAGCGCGTTTGTATCGTGGAAGGACTCTTCCTCAAACCCCCAATTCGCGCGAGGGTTTCCTTCAACCCCCTCCCCCAAATTTTTACTTTTGTGATGTATCATCTTTCCAACCCCTCCCCCGCTTCGCGGGGGACTCTCCTCCACCCGCCACTTCCCGGAAAGACACTCTCAAACCCCTCCCCAAAAATTTTGCTTTTGTGGAGGATCATCTTTCCAACCCCTCCCCCGCTTTGCGGGGGAGGATTGAGGAGGGGGCAGAAAGTGCTGATCTGACAGGGAAAAGCAAAAGGGTGGTTTTTTCACCCTCCCCTCAATGCCCTCCCACTCCGTGGGAGGGGAGTTTGAGTGTGACCCCTCCCACTTCGTGGGAGGAAAGGTCGTGAATGTTCCCTAACAATTTG